>WFTX01000160.1 GCA_015485235.1 Nitrospirota bacterium
GAAATACACTGGTATGAAGCACATGGAATCGGAAAGAAGGAGTTTAAAATTAAGAGGATATTGAAGAAGTTTTAAGAGCAATGAATAAATTTGTTTTATGTATAGATAACAAAGACTATCCAGCCTCGCTGGAGAGATGGAAAATTTATCCTGTGATGAAAGAAGATGAAATGGAGGGATATATCAAGATTATAGACGAAAGCGGAGAAGACTACTTATATCCTGAAGAATATTTTGTAACAATAGAGGTCCCCTCTGGGGCAAAAGAAAAGATAGAAAAAGAATATATAAAAACCTGAATTCTGACGAACCACTTCACCTGCCCTGAAGACAAAAGAATGCATTACAGGATTTTCCTCACATCAGGTCGTTACATTTTTCCGCCGGACCATCCCCATGTTGACAGGAAGTCTGGAGACAGACAGGGGCGGTTTTGATGGAAGTCCATATTGCAAAGACGGCCGGTTTCTGCTTTGGTGTTAAAAGGGCTGTGGATATAGCCTTTGAGAAGGCTGAAGATGGGAGGGGGCGTGTAGGCACCCTGGGACCCATAATCCACAACCCCCAGGTCATTGCGAGGCTCTCATCCGCCGGAGTTCGTCCTGTCCAGCCCGGGACTCCCGAGGTGGATGAGGTTGACACCCTGATCATAAGGACCCACGGGATTCCCGCCGATCTCTCCAGTGTGCTGGAGGCTACGGGAAAGGAACTGATAGATGCCACCTGTCCATTTGTAAAAAATGCCCAGCAATATGCTAAACTTCTGACAGAGGAAGGCTACAGGGTCCTGATCCTCGGAGACCACGACCACCCCGAAGTGCAGGGTATCCTGAGTTACGCAGGCAAGGATGCCATTGTGGTTGATTCGCCCGATTCTCTCCCGGCCATCTGGGGAAGGGTGGGGGTCGTCGTCCAGACCACCCAGCCGATTGAGGCACTCAAGCGCCTTCTTGCCAGGATTGTCGAGACAGCAAAGGAGATAAAAGTATATAATACCATATGTAATTCCACCGCCCATCGTCTCCTTGAGACAGAGGCACTTGCCAGGAAGGTGGATGTAATGCTGGTGATAGGCGGGAGAAACAGCGCCAACACCAAGCAGCTTGCAAGGCTTTGTAAGCAGATCGGGGTTCAAACCCATCATATAGAGACGGCTGAGGAACTGTCCCCCGACTGGTTTGCCGGGAAACATAGCGTCGGGATTACTGCAGGGGCCTCAACGCCGGACTGGATAATACAGGAGATATGTAATGCTGTCAGGGCACTGGGGAAATGACAGCCCGGTATGCATGACAGTATAAACTGATAACATATGAGGAGGTCATATTGCTGATGGATACACAGGAAAAGGGACTTGATGAACTTTACTCTGAAACGATCACTGATGTGGAAGAGGGAACCATACTCACAGGAAAGGTCTTAACCATAACAGACGACAGTGTGATTGTAGATATAGGGTTCAAGTCTGAGGGGTTCATACCGAAAACCGAATTCAGGGAGGGGGAGGTTGCTGCCCTCGGTCCGGGCAGTGAGGTGGAAGTCTATGTTTCAAGGATTGATCCGGAAGGCACGGTAAACCTCTCTGTTGAAAGGGCCCGGAGGATAAGGGTCTTTCAGAGGCTTCAGGATGCCCACGATCAGGGGACCCCTGTGGAGGCGGTTGTCTCCGAAAGGGTGAAGGGCGGCTACAGGGTGAGCATTGAAGGCGTGAAGGCCTTCATGCCGGGCTCTCATGCTGATATCAAACCCCTCAGGAATGTCGATTCCATCATCGGGCAGACCGTCTCCGTGAAGATCCTCAAGCTGAATTCCAAGATGACCAACATCGTGGTCTCCCGCCGGGAGGTCCTTGAAGAGGAAAGAAACAGGCTTAAGGAGAAGACCCTGGAGCACCTCAAGCCCGGGGCTGTCATGAAGGGGGTTGTGAAGAACATCACTGATTACGGTGTCTTTGTGGACCTCGGTGGAATAGACGGACTTCTCCATATCTCAGACATCTCCTGGGGCAGAATCAGGCATCCTTCCGACGTATTCAAGCCTGAACAGGAAGTAGAGGTGGTGGTCCTTGACTTCAACCCCGAGACCGAGAAGGTGACCCTTGGCTACAAGCAGCGGAAGCCCGATCCCTGGCTTACAGTGGATGAGAAGTATCCTGTAGGCAAGGTGGTAAGCGGCAAGGTTGTGAGTCTTACCGACTACGGGGCCTTTATCGAACTTGAAGAGGGAGTGGAGGGGCTTGTCCATGTCTCAGAGCTGGACTGGTCTCCCCGGCCCAAGCATCCCTCCCACTACATAGAGGTTGGGGATTATGTGGATGCCAAGGTGCTGAACCTGGATATGGAACAGAAGAGGATCTCCCTCGGAATAAAACAGCTCAAGCCCAAGCCCTGGGATGTGGTGGCCCAGAAGTACAAGGTGGGTCAGCACTGTCTCTTATACAC
>WFTX01000161.1 GCA_015485235.1 Nitrospirota bacterium
GCCTCGCCCTGTATTGAGAGTACCGCCTTCCTCAGCTTTACGATCTTTTCTATTCTCTTTTTCGCCTTTATCAGGTTTATCTGCTCCTCCACGGAGATGCCCGTCTTAACCGTCTTTTTGACAATCTTCTTCACCGGTGGTGGGGGTATCTGTTTCTTAACCTTCATCCGCTTCCTTCTCTCCCTCTTGATGGCCTTTATCCTTTGCGCCCGCGCAGAGATACCGGAACCTCCGGTAAGCCTCTCCGGCGAGACCAGCCTCACCGTGTAGGGCTCAGGCAGGAGTAGATGGGTGGATTTCTTGAGTGTCAGCAGGGTAAGGCCGAAGAGGAGTATATGCAGACAGAGGGAGATGATGGTGGTATCCCGGAGGGTGGGCTCTCTCATCACCGGAGGACCCTCGGTTCTGTCATCAGGCCGACCTTCTCGATCCCGGCTGATTTTATCTCTCCCATTATCTTTACCACCTCTCCGTAGGGAACGCGCCTGTCTGCCTGGAGATACAGAGTGGGATTCCGCTTGCTTATCGCCCGGAGCTTTCTTGTAAGTTCAGAAAGGCTGACGGCTCTCCTGTTAAGATAGATCTTCCCGTCCTTCTTCACGGAGACCATTATCCGCTCCTCTGCGGGGAGTTCCTTTCCCTTCGCCCTGGGTAGATCCACATCAAGCCCCTGCTTCAAAAGGGGTGCCGTGACCATGAAGATTATCAGGAGAACAAGCATCACATCCACAAAGGGCGTGACGTTTATCTCGCTCATCACCTTCTTTTCAGTAGTAAAACGCATCATCTTCCCCCGCAGATGTGTAAATCTTGCTGATGCATAAAACCACCCCAAACTGAGAGGGGGTTATGACCGAGAACCTGTCCAGCGTTACCTTTGCGTAAGGTAACACTTACAGGATCAGAATCCCACCTGCTGTTACGGCTTGCTCTGTCCCTAATCATTAGGATATCCCATCGGTTCTGGACAGGTTTGAGGGCATGACCCCCTGCCTGCCTATGCAACATTTAAGTACATTCTATTCACCTTCACCGGCTCTCTTCATCACAAGGAACTGATTGAGTATCTCCTCAGAGACATCTTCCATCTCTATTATCATCCTTCTGGACATGCTCAGGAAGTAGTTATACCCGATTACCGCCGGGATCGCTGCAACCAGCCCCATGGCTGTGGCGATCAGGGCCTCTGCAATCCCGGGAGCCACGACAGCAAGGGAGGCCGAGCCTGCTGCGCCTATCCCCCTGAAGGAATTCATTATTCCCCAGACCGTACCGAAGAGCCCTATGAAGGGTGTCGTCGAACCTGTTGTGGCAAGGAAGTTGAGATACCTCTCAAGCCTTGCAGCCTCCAGAGCGCCGTAACGCCTCAGGGCCCGCCGAAGCACCTCTTCTCCCTTTCCGCCCTCTGTGGCAACCTCCCTGTAAAGCCTCGGCAGTGGGCCTATCATACACGTTCTTATCGCCTGGAGGATCCTCTCCGGCTCTCTCATTGCAGGAAAGACCCTCAGAAACTCCTCATTTTCCTTTTTTGCCCTCGCAAAATATCTCCACTTATAGAGGATGATAGCCCAGGAGAAGACAGAGAACCCCAGGAGTATCAGCATCACACCCTTAACAACCAGCCCGGCATTAAGCACTATCTCAATCAGAGAATGTCCCATCTATTCCTCCGGAATCAGATATCTATGTTCCTCGCCTCAAGGGCATGCTTGACTATGAACTCCTTCCTGGGCTCCACCTGGTCTCCCATCAGGATGGTAAAGACCTGGTCTGCCTGGACTGAGTCATCCACATTCACCTGCAGAAGGGTCCTCTTTTCAGGGTCCATGGTGGTCTCCCAGAGCTGCTGGGGGTTCATCTCCCCCAGTCCCTTGTACCGCTGGATTGAGAGGCCTTTCCGGCTGAGGGCAAGGACCGCATCGAGGACTTCCTCAAGGTGGTTGAAGCTCCTCTCCTGCCCTCCCAGTTTTATTTTGTAAGGCCGGGGGCCGAGGTCCCTGGCCACACTGTAGAGGGAGTGGAGCTCCTTGAAATCCGGAGAGGAGAGAAAGGCCTCATTCAGTCTGAGCCTCCTCCCGAGTCTCTTTATCTCCACGCTGTGGCTCTGGTGTTCCTCGTCGTAAACTATCTCGGAGACCTTCAGGTTCTGAAACCGTTCCTTCATCTCCGAAACGAGCCTCTCCGTTACACCGTGCTCCCTGAGCCGCTCGGCCGTAATTCCTTTCTCAAGAACGAACTCCAGGAGTTCTGTATCCACCCTCCGGAGGGAAAACCATTGGAGTAACTTGAGGTACTCCGATATCCTCTTGAGCACCGGGACAAGGGCCTTCCCCTTCTGGAGCCTGCCTCTCACCTCCATCTCAAGGTTATCCGTAGCAAGCTCGAAGAGCATCTGCTGGAGCTCGTCGTCGTTCTGTATGTACTTCTCGGTCCTGCCCTTCTTCACCCTGTACAGGGGAGGCTGGGCGATGTAGAGATAACCGTTCTCGATGATCCCGGGCATCTGCCGGAAGAAAAAGGTAAGAAGAAGAGTACGTATATGGGCACCATCCACATCGGCATCGGTCATCAGTATTATCCTGTGATATCTTGCCCGTGTTATGTCAAACTCCGGGCCTACACTGGTTCCAAGGGCTGTTATGAGTGTCTTTATCTCCTCGGAAGAGAGCATCTTGTCAAACCGGGCCTTCTCCACATTCAGGATCTTTCCCCTCAGGGGAAGGATGGCCTGAAACCGCCGGTCCCTTCCCTGCTTGGCCGAGCCACCTGCTGAGTCTCCCTCCACGATGAAGAGTTCCGAATGGGCCGGGTCCTTCTCGGAACAGTCAGCAAGCTTCCCGGGAAGGCCTGAGTCGTCAAGGGCGCCCTTCCGCCTTGCAAGCTCCCTCGCCTTTCTCGCCGCCTCCCTTGCCCTTGCGGCCTGAACCGCCTTGTCTATGATCTTCCTTGCATGGGCAGGGTGCTCCTCAAAGTAGGTGGAAAGGTGTTCATTCACAATGGACTCAACAATTCCCTTCACCTCTGTATTGCCAAGTTTCATCTTGGTCTGACCCTCGAACTGGGGATCGGGAAGCTTCACGCTTATAACAGCCGTAAGGCCCTCACGTATGTCATCACCAGAGATGGAGCCCTTGCCGTTTTTCAGAAGGCCCGAGGAATGGGCATACTGGTTGGCGGTCCTTGTGAGGGCGGACTTGAACCCCACCAGGTGGGTTCCGCCCTCGCGGGTGTTTATATTGTTGGCAAAGGTATAGATAGTCTCGTTATAGCCGTCGTTGTACTGCATGGCGATCTCCACGATGATGGAGTTCTTCTCGCCTGAGATATATACAGGCTTCGGGTGGAGGGGATGCTTGTTCTTGTTCAGGTGTTCCACAAAGGACTGGATGCCTCCCTTGTAAAAGAACTCCTGCTTCTTCCCGGTCCGCTCATCGGTTATGGAAATCCTGAGCCCCCTGTTCAGGAAGGCAAGCTCACGGAGCCTCTTGCTCAGGATCTCATAGCTGAACTCTGTGGTCTCGAAGATCTCTGCGTCGGGTTTGAAGGTGATCTTGGTCCCGCTCTTTCTGGTCTTGCCAACAGGAGTCAGAGGGGTTACAGGGACTCCCCGTTCGTATCTCTGCTGAAAGACCCTCCCTTCCCGTTTCACCTCAAGCTCAAGCCACTCAGAAAGGGCGTTCACCACAGAGACACCCACCCCGTGGAGCCCTCCCGAAACCCTGTATGCCTTGGCCTCGAACTTCCCACCTGCATGGAGCTCTGTCATCACGATCTCTGCGGCAGTCCTGTGCTTGGGGTCTCCGGGGTGCGGATCGGTGGGTATCCCCCTTCCGTCATCAATCACGGTACAGCTCCCGTCATAATGGAGTATCACCTCTATAGTGCTGCAGTGACCTGCGAGGGATTCGTCAACACTGTTGTCAACCACCTCATAGACAAGATGGTGCAGTCCCTCAGGGCCGGTGGAGCCAATATACATGGCCGGCCTCTTCCGGACGGCCGAAAGCCCCTTGAGTATCTTTATGTCTTCTGCAGTATAGTCTTCCTGTCTGCCTTCCATCTCCTCTTTCATTCCTCCTGTTCCTTCAGTCATTCAGCCTCTGCCTAAACGAAACCTTATATCCGGAGCGGCATGATTACTGTGAGAAATCTCTCGTTCCCTTCCTCCCTTAGCAAGGTGGGTGTAAGGGGTTCCTGGAGTTCAAAAATCACCTTTTCCGCCTCCATGCTGTTCAGGGCCTCCAGGAGATACCGGGCATTAAACCCGAGAGATAGGCTCTCACCCTCATAGTTTATCTCCAGTTCATCCCTCGCCTCTCCCAGATCGGGATCGGAGGAGTTTACCGTCATCAGTCCGGAAGATATGTTTATCTTCACCGGGCTGTTCCTGTCCTTGCTTATGACTGATACCCTCCTGAGTGTCTTGATAAAGCCCTCTCTCGCAATTTCAAGCCGCTTTTCATTCCCTTTTGGAATGACCTGTTCATATTCGGGGTATGTCCCGTCAATAAGCCTTACAAGAAAGTTTATACCTCCCACTGTAAAGACAAGGTGTTTCTCCGTGATGGTTATCTCCACATTTTCTTCATCCTCGGTCAGGAACCTCCTGAGTTCAGAGGCGGATTTCCGAGGTATTATGACCTTGATCTCTTCAGAGGGGAGGTCCTCAAAGGGCTCGTCAATCTCGGCAAGCCTGTGGCCGTCCGTTCCAACGACCGTGAAGAGTCCCCTGTCCGGTCTCAAGTGAAAGAGCAGGCTGTTCAGTGTATATCGGGTATCACTCTCCCCTGCTGAAAAGAGGGTCTTCTCTATCATCTCATGTAGCCTCCCAGCCGGGAGGGAAAGCCTTGTCTTTCCATCAAGGCCGGGCCACTTCGGGAACTCCTCCGGGTTCATGCAGGCTATCCTGAAACTGCTCCTGCCTGCACTCACCTTTATCCATTCATGGCCGTCGCTTTCCATCTTTATCTCACCGTCAACCTCGCGCACGATTTCGAAGAGTTTCCTGGCAGGTATGCAGAGTTCCCCCTCCTCATCCCGTTCGATAATATTTATCGGCTCCCTTATGGCGGTCTCGAGATCAGTGGCTGAGATCGTGCTTGCCTCTCCTACAGAGAGGAGGAAGTGGCTGAGTATAGGCATGGTGGACTTCTTCTCCACAATATTCTGAATATTTCCGAGCTTCTTCTGCAGTTCTTCCCTCTCTACACGAATAATCATATCTCCTCCTTAAATTGACTGCCCGGAAAAGAGGGCCTTGCAGTCCGGCCTTCCGGGACAGACAGATTTTTTAGCAAGCCCCTACTCCCTGATCCTCCTTATAAGGCTCTCGACTATCTTCCTGAATGATTCGTCGCTTCCTATTCTTTTCTCAATCTGTTTACAGGCATATATAACCGTAGCATGGTCCTTGCCGCCGAACCCCTTACCGATGTCATTCAGGGAGAGATCCGTAAGCTCCCGGCAGATATACATGGCTATCTGCCTTGGCAGGGCTATCTCCTTTGTTCTCTTCCTGGACTTGAGGTCCTGCGTCCTTATACCATAGTATTCACTGACAGCCTTGTTTATCCTCTCAATGGTAACAGGCCTGTTTTCCTCATCATCTATGAAGGGCTTTAATACCTCCTTTGCAAACTCCAGGGTGATGGGAGTACCTGTGAGTGAAGAGCGTGTTGCCAGGGTTACAAGAAAACCCTCAAGATCCCTGATATTAGACCTCACCCTGCTTGCCAGCCAGAGGGCTACATCCTTTGGAAGCACTATCCTCTGGTAGGCAGCCTTTCTCTCCAGGATGGCAAGCTTTGTCTCTACAGAAGGTATCTGTATGTCCGCTATCAGACCCATTGTGAAACGTGACTTCAGACGGTCCGTGATATCCCTTATCTCCCTTGGAGGCCTGTCACTGGAGATCACAATCTGTTTCTGTTGTTCATAAAGCGTATTAAAGGTATGAAAGAACTCCTCCTGGGTGGTGTTCTTTCCAGAAATGAACTGGATGTCATCAATCAGGAGAATATCAACATTCCTGTACTTGTCCTTCAGTTCCTCCATCTTCTGATGCCTCAGTGCTGCCACCACCTCATTTGTGAAGATCTCACTCGTTACATACATGACCTGGAGGTCCGGCTGTTCATCCACTATCGTGTTTCCTATTGCACTTATAAGATGGGTCTTGCCAAGCCCCACACCTCCGTAGATGAAGAAGGGGTTATAGGCTGTTCCCGGTGACTCTGCCACTTTCATTGCTGCGGCATGGGCGAACTGATTGCTCGGCCCCACCACAAACTCACTGAACGTATACTTGGGGTTAAGCATCACCCCTCTGTTCCGGAGGGCCCTCTTCTTCCCGGCGATTCTTGCGCTCAGTTTCCGGGACTCCTCATCCTGCCTCTCTGCAATCCGGTATCTTATCTCATAGTCCTCACCGGAGACATTCCGGACGGTTTCTCTTATCAGGTCAGAATAATTATCCTCTATCCATTCCTTAAAGAAACGGTTTGGTGTCTCCAGAAGGATCTGGCTATCCTTCATCTGCCTTATTCTCAGAGGCTTGAACCAGAGGTCATAAACACCCCTGCCTACCGCAGCCTCTATCAACCCCAGACACCTCTCCCATATCTCGTTCTTTTCCATCAAATAAGACCGTATTGTGAAGTTATGAACAAGTTATCAACATTATGTTAATAACTTCTCAGACATTATAAACAAATACTGTATAAAAGTGTTATCTCCTTCGTTGGTAATCTGTTGATATTCAACAGCCAGTCCTTTTTGTTTAAACTGTTTAATACCAAGACAGTCTTGCCAAGCAGGAGCAAACAACAATTTCACATTATATATCAAGAGGTTCAATCCACTCCTAACATCCTAACACCGTCTATTACTACTACTGCTACTCTCTTTATATATCCTTTATAGTAGGAAAACATCCTCCAGAGTACACTGTCTATTTTTCTGAGAGTGAAACCTCCTTTTCTTTTGAATTCTCCGTTTCAGGAGCCTTAAGGGCATTTTTCTTCAGATAGGCCCGTATAAACGGGTCTATATCTCCGTCAAGAACAGGTTCTACATTACCGATCTCAAGACCAGTCCTGTGGTCCTTTATCATCCTGTAAGGATGGAGTATGTATGACCGTATCTGGTTCCCCCAGGCTATCTCCTTCTTGTCTCCTATGATGTTTTCCATCTTTTCTTCCTGCTCCCTCATCTTCATATCATAGAGCCGTGCCTTCAGAATCTTCATCGCCATGGCCCTGTTCTTGTGCTGGGATCGTTCATTCTGGCAGGAGACGACTATGCCCGTAGGGATATGGGTTATCCTTACGGCTGAGGACGTCTTGTTAACATGCTGACCTCCGGCACCGGAGGCCCTGAATGTATCAATCCGGAGATCTTCCTCCCTTATCTCTATCTCAATGTCCTCATCCACTTCAGGATATACCAGTACCGCTGTAAAAGATGTATGACGGCGTTTGTTTGCATCGAAGGGTGAAATTCTGACAAGCCTGTGCACACCGATCTCCGAACGGAGATAACCATATGCATATGGGCCTGATATGGTTATGGTGGCACTCTTTATACCCGCCTCTTCCCCGTGCTGTAAATCCAGTATCTCGCTTTTAAAGCCCTTCCGTTCCGCCCAGCGGAGGTACATCCTCATAAGTATCTGTGCCCAGTCCTGACTCTCCGTTCCACCGGCACCGGGATGAATCTCCAGTATGGCGTTTTTTCTGTCAAGAAGTCCCGATAGGAGGTGTTTGAGTTCAAGAGTTTCAACCCTCTCTTTCACGATTTTTACATCACTGGTAAACTCTTCAATAAAGAGTTCACCATCGTCTTCTGAGAGGATATTCAAGGACTCCTGAAGGTAGTCTATCTTTTCCTCTATCTCCAGGAGGGGGAGAAGAAACTCTTCAATTTCTGCCTTTTCCTTCTGGATTTTTTTTATTTTATCAGGGTTAGACCAGACCTCTTCCTTCTGGAGGTCTCTCTCTATTGCCTCGAGTCTGCTCTTAAGCCTGCCTACATCAAAGACAACCTCGGATGTCTTCGATCTTGCCTCTCAAGAGGTCGAGTTCTTCCCGGATTTCTTTCTCTGATAACATATATTCCTCCTTTTTTAAACCTATTTGGGGCAGGTGGAGGAGGCGAGTAATCCCCATTTGAGCAATACCGCTTTATCCATACACCAACTGCCCGGTCTTTCACCCGTCAGGTTGATAATCATCCTTTTTTGTAATTTAATCATCATTGCATTAATATGGGGTTACGAGACGCCTTCACCTGCCCGTTCTTATGAAAAAACGCTTAAATGAAGAACCCTGCGGCCACGATACGGGCAAGTCCGTACCGGATAAGGAAGTTTTTATCTCATTACATCCGCTCGCTGTGCATATTCAGGTTTATTTACCAGGCGCTTTCTTTTCAGGAGAGGTTGATGGTGGCCTGCCATCAATGTATTCAAGGATCTTCTCCTTTGTGAGGGCGCCGCTTATGACACGTCCGTCTTCCAGTACGATGGTCGGTGTCCCGGTGACACCAAGTTTCCGGCCAAGTTCAAGATTCCTGTCAATCTCGTCTGTATCACATGCAGGGTCGGGTATCTTCTTTTTTGAGAAGGCATCATCCAGAAGCTTCAGCGATTTTTCGCACTGGATGGCCTTAGCCTTCCTGTAGGCGTCCTTGTGGATCTTGAGGGGAAAGAGTTTGATGAAAAAGGCTATGTCATTCCGCTCTGCCACGATCTCCTTCAGTATCCCATGAAGTTTTGCACAGTAGGGACAGTCAGGGTCATCAAAGACTACCACCCGGTGGAGGGCCTTTGGTTCACCTATTACTATCGCATTCTCAAGTGGTATGGTGGAGAAATCAACCCTGTTGAGTTCTATGTAGCGTTCCCGTGTAAGGTTCTCACGGGTCTTCACCTTCAGTATCTGTCCGATGATCAGGTTCTCCTTGGAGTAATCCAGATAGGCGATTCCCTTCTTCCCCTTTGCCTTCAGTGTGACCTCCCAGAGCCCCCTGGCCGGGGCGTCCCTGACCTCGAGGACCTTCAGGTTCGGGTTAAGAGACTTGAGTATATTTTCAGCCTCATCCTTTTTCAGGGTGTGGCACTTTGCACAGTCTTCTTCACAGCCTCCAAAGGCAGCGGCCCTTTGAGCCGGAAGTCCCATTAAGACGAGAATGGATATGGCGGCAAGGGAGAGCATCAAATTTAGTCGTATCGACAATCTCTTCATCACAGTTTCCTTTCCTTTCAGTCGTATTCTTTCTCACCGGCATGGCAAGGCCGGAGAGCCTTCCTGTCCATAGAGATCAGAGGGGCTATTTCTTCTCCAACAATATCTTATGGCGAATGAGAGATATTTCCCGGATTCTCCCTTCAAATTCCTTCTGCTCCCCGAAGAGGTTTCTCAGGTATATCCTGTCCCCTTCGGGCCGGAGGATGTCAACATTTTCAAGAAAGAGGGATTCCTCTCCATCCTCATAGACATAAGCGTTTGCCTCACACATCAGAAAACCTCCTTGTTATCCTTCCTTGTTATATAAAAATTTCCCAATAAGGCAGGGGGGATACCCTCATGGAGTCTTCTCCCCCTGTCTTGTATC
>WFTX01000162.1 GCA_015485235.1 Nitrospirota bacterium
GCCCGTATCTCTCGGGGCAGGGTTCAGGGTAACCCTGCATACCCTTCCGGTATGGAGTCCTATGCCCTCAAAGCCGATGCTCCTCTTTATTGTTCGTTGTAATCTCATCGGGATGACATTAGAAGTCTGCAATAACCATGCCAGCAGCATTGTCAAGGAAATCAAGGCCCCAGTGGGCTGATGGTATGCAGTCAGGCAACATTGATGTGTTGATTTGAACACAGGGGCACGCTGGTTCGAGGTATCACGGGAGTAGCACCAAGAGGTGCGGATTTTCGAAACGCTCCCCGGGACAGATGCCTATTGGAGGGCCCCGCCGACCACCATCTCAGGAATCCTGACAGTAGGCATTGCATCGGATACGGGAACCCCCTGGGCATCTTTTCCACAGGTTCCAATGGCGAACCCGATGTCTGTACCGACCATGTCTATTGCACTGAGAATGGCCGGGCCGTTTCCTGTCAGGGTTGCCCCCCTGACGGGCTCCGAGATCGCTCCTTTCTCTAAAAGATATCCTTCCTGGACATCAAAGACGAAATCGCCGTTGACGGTATTTACCTGCCCTCCCCCCATCTTTTTTACATAGAGGCCCCGGTCAACGGACCGGATTATCTCCTCAGGGGAGTGGGTGCCAGGGGCTATGAAGGTGTTGGACATCCTCGGAATGGGGCGGTGCCTGTAGGACTCCCTTCTGCCGTTTCCCGTTGACCTTCCACCAAACTTCATGGCATTCAGTCTGTCGTAAAGGTAGTTGACCAGCAGTCCTTTCTCGACCAGGACGGTTCTCTGGGCAGGTACCCCCTCATCGTCGAACCTGAAGGAGCCCCTTTTCCCGGGGAGAGTGGCATCATCTATGACTGTAATATGTTCAGAAGCAACGCAGGTGTTGATCTTTCCTGTATATACTGACAGACCCTGGCCTGCAAGGTCCGCCTCAAGCCCGTGGCCTATCGCCTCATGGATCATTGTTCCGCCTGCCTCAGAGCCGATGACCACCGGCATTCTTCCTGCCGGTGCCTTTCTTGCGGAGAGCATCATCACAGCGCGTCTGGCGGCCTCTTCTGCTATTTCTGTGAAGGGAGCAGTCTCGAATATCTCAAATCCGGCAAACCCTCCGACCGGTTCATAACCTGTCTGGATGATCCCGTCCTCAGCGGCTACTACCTGTACAAGGGCAAGTGTGTAGACCCTTTCGTCTTCTGCTAAGGTCCCGTCCGATGTCCCGATCATTACTCTTTTATTTGTGTCCCTGTAAATCAGGGTCACCTGCTTGATCCTTTCATCCTGTCCCCTTGCAACACTGTCGGCATCCCTGAGAAGTCCGATCTTTCTTTCAGGAGGGATGCTTTCGGGAGGGAGTTCGATATTGAAGTCAACAGGCGGGACCGCCCTGGAGAGGTTTACGGTGGCTGTCTCTCCTGACTCGGCAGCTCTGCCTACTGCTTCTGCAAGTGACCTCAGCCCTTCCATGGTGAGATCATTGGTGTGCCCGAAATATGTCCTCAGATCCCTGATCAGCCGTATCGAGACGCCGCTATCCGTCCCGTTCACTATCTTCTCCACATGACCGTCTTCGAACTGGGCGGAAAAGGAACTTCTTGATTCAAAGTAGACATCACCATAGTCCGCTCCTCCCTTCATTGCAATGGAGAGGATGTCTGAGATTATTTCCTGTGTTATGTCCATGACAGATGATTATATCAATATTGTCTCACTGAAGACAAAGATGCAGATGGTACACCCGTCAGAAAAGGTCACTGAAGCAGGGAGCAACAGGGACTGGGATCAGGCTTCCCGTTTCCCTGCTGTTTTCTCCCTGTATCTTGGCACAGGTATGTATTCCACAGAAGGCTGTCGCTTGATGGGCTGCCTGTAGAGACTCATCAGCTGGAAGACTTCATCGGGCATATCCGTGTTTATGTTAAGCCCGAGAGATCTGGCCTCATCTGCGGTGATAGGATAGTCATGAGTCCACCTGCCTTCTGAGAGCATCACTGAGAGCCTTTCTGCCAGATCATCAGGATATTTGCCCTTCAGAAGCGAATAGACCTGTTTTCTCAGCTGTTCGATCGCCTTTTTCCCTATATCGGCCATGACCCAGGTCCTGTCGTCGATCTCTGCTATCGGCTTTTTTTCCGTCAGCTTCACCAGTGAGGCTGCAGGCAGTTCCCCGATCTGGGGGTCAACGGGTCCCAGGACGGCATGCTCACTCATCACGATCTCGTCAGCAGCAAGGGCGATCAGTGTCCCCCCGGACATGGCGTAGTGAGGAACAAAGACCGTGACCCTTCCCCTGTGTAAACTGATGGCGTGGGCGATCTGATAGGAGGCAAGGACGAGTCCCCCTGGTGTGTGAAGAATTATATCGAGGGGCATGTCAGGATCGGTCATGTGTATGGCCCTGATTACCTCTTCCGAGTCGTTGACATCTATATATTTCAGGAGTGGAAACCCCAGGAGGCTCATTGTCTCCTGTCTGTGCACAAGCAGGATTACCCTTGAGCCCCGGTTTTTTTCAATACGGCTGATCAGCCTCTGTCTGGATGATTCCAGGAGCCTCTGTTTCAGGGCCGGCTGGAGGGCGCTGATGATAAAAAAAAGCCAGAAAATGCTGAAGATGTCCATTTATCCTCTCCTTTCATTCAGAGTATATCATAGTAAAGCTCATCCGTGTAATAAGTACGGTACTCTCTTTCGCTTTTTCTGAAAAAGGGAAGAAGGACGATTCCGGAGATAAAGCCTCCGATATGGGCCCACCAGGCTATTCCGCCACCGGCTTCAGGGCTCAACAGAGAAAAGGTCCCTGAGAAGAACTGGCTTGAAAACCATACTATCATGTATATAAAGGCCGGGATTTCAATGAAATAGGGGATGAAGAACAGGGGAATCAGTGTGATGATCCTCGAGTGAGGGTAGAGTATGAAATATGCACCCATCACCCCTGCTATTGCACCTGAGGCCCCCAGGGCCGGAACGGTTGAATCGATATTGAATATGAAGTGTGTCAGCCCGGCTGCAATCCCGCTCAGAAGATAGAAGAGGAGGAATCTCAGGTGTCCCATTCTGTCCTCTACATTGTCACCAAAGAGATAAAGCGACCACATGTTTCCTATGATGTGCATCCAGCTTCCGTGGAGGAAGATATTTGTAAGAAAGGGCCAGTAGTTGTCAAAAGGCAGTCCCAGGAGAATAGACCATTCAGGGTGGGAATACCTTGCCGGGACTATTCCAAAGAAGTAGAAAACCTCCTTCAAGGTCTCCCTCGGGAGTGATTCTTCAACAAGAAATACGATTACATTGACAATGATGATACTCCATGTTGCTATTGGAAATTCCCTGCCCGGTATGGTGTCTTTAAGGGGAAACATATCTCCTCCCAGTCTGAGGATAAAATAAGGGAGGCCCCGGTCAGGACCTCCCCACAGGGTAGCCTATTATTCTGAAGAGATCTTTATCTTTCTTGACTCTTTCAAGACCTTCTCACTCTTTGGAAGCTCCACTGTAAGGAGACCCTTCTTGAAGTGTGCCTTCACCTTGTCAGCATCCACTTCTGCAGGAAGCGGTACAGTCCTTTCAAAGGAGCCGTAGCGTCTTTCGGCATAATAGTAGGAGCCTGAACTGTCTTCCCTTTCCTCCTTCTTTTCGCCCCTGATAGTCAGGAGGTTGTCGTTCAGGGTGACCTCTACCTCCTTCTCATCGAGGCCGGGCAACTCGGCAGTCAGGACGTACCTATCGTCCTTTTCAACAAGGTCGATCCTTGGTGAAAACCCCCTTATCGTGCTCAGGGGCTCCACGGCGAAGTCACTGAAGAACCTGTCGAACATCCTGTCGAAGTCTGCAAAGATGCTCCTGAAGGGGTCATCGATTCTCCTTACGGGAACCTCCTTCCTTCCAAACCTGCTCGGAATCAGATCCTTGATGGACATATTACCACCTCCTTTTTTCAGGATTATTTATGATACTGACTTCTCTCATGCCGACTCAATAGCGATCTTCTTTATCCTGGCATTCTCCGACTTCGGTATTGTCAGCTTCAGCACCCCGTTATGGAAGGTGGCCTTAATCCCGTCACGATCTATCTCCTCATAGATCCTGAAGGCCCGCTGATAGTTGCCGCTCCTGAATTCGCTCTTCAAGGCCCTGTGGTTTTCGGGAATGGTGATGAGCATCCTTCCGCGTATTGTGAGCAGGTCTTTTTCCACTGTGATATCCAGCGTTTTCTCATCTGCACCAGGCATATCGGCTATCAGAATGTAATGATCTGCCTTCTCGATGATGTCAACATCAGGGATAATCGTTCTTCCGTTCCCTTCCTTTACAGTTGCCTGGCTGACAGGACTCGTATCCATTTTCTCTATCTCATGGGTCGTGGCTGTCATGGCTGTCACCTCCTTACTTTCATTGTTTAATTAAGGGAGATCTTCCTGGGTTTTTCAGCCTCTGCCCGTGGAAGAGTTATCTCCAGTACACCATTGTGAAGCCTTGCGCCGACCTTGTCTGCCTCAATCTGGTAGGGCAACTCGATCGTCCTTGTGAAGTCTCCAGTCCTTCTCTCGCGGAGATGGAACCTCTCATCCTTTTCAAGAGCCTCAGCCTTTCTGCTTCCCTTGATTGTCACGGTATTGCCTGCCACGGTTATCTCGATATCCTCTTTTTCCAGACCGGGAACCTCTGCATGAAGCACCACTCCGTCATGGTTCTGCCAGAGGTTCACTGGAGGATAACCGGCAGTACCCGAGATATCAAGGTCACCAAAGAACTGAGCCATTCTCCTCTGGAACTCCTCCATCTCCCTTTCCATCCTTTCAAAGGTATACCACGGATTCCAGTCTCTCTCAAGAACACTTAACATTACCAATCACCTCCTTTTGTGATGATCGCCCTGTTGGGCTGGCTCCATTATGGATTCTGATTATGTGTTGGCTCCTTCTTACCGTCCTTAAAAAAAGCAATGACCATGCCAGTTTTGAAAAATGCTGTTATTTCAATATGTTAAAAAATGTCAAGGAGGTTTGAAATGGCGCTGGTGGGCCATATTGACCCACATGAGTCGTTTGGCCGTTTTCTGGATTCGCTTTGTTTGGTGGGTGAAACGTGATGGTGAATCAAATAGGCCAGTATGGCCTACAGGTCAATTTGGCCTCTTGGTTGGTTCAGCCTTCTTCTGAGGGTTCTTATCCCTATTCCAAGGATCTTTGCTGCCTTTGTCCGGTTCCCACCAGTGTGCCGGAGAGTTTCTTCAATAAGTATGTCTTCAGCCTCCCGGAGGGTTGTGCCTATGGGTATGAATACGCCTTTTGCATCCAGGGATTCCGGTCTGGTAAGGATGTCTCTGAGTGTAACTTCGTCGAGGTGAGGAAGAACATCGAGGGGCAGGATACGTCGCTGTCCCTCCTGGAGAAATGTTGCGATCCTGGTCATAAGATTCCGGAGTTCTCTCACATTACCCCGCCAACGGAGTCTCTGGAGCAGGTCCCTTGTTCCCGGACTGATAACAGGGAGCGGACCATTGTATCCGATCTCCCTGAGTGCCCTGTGAAGGAAAAATCGTGCAAGAAGGGGGATGTCGTC
Source organism: Nitrospirota bacterium (assembly GCA_015485235.1). GTDB lineage: Bacteria > Nitrospirota > Thermodesulfovibrionia > Thermodesulfovibrionales > JdFR-85 > WFTX01. The sequence goes on from WFTX01000162.1 coordinate 5,572, forward strand.
AATCCTTTCCCGGAGGGGTGGAAGGTGGATCCTCAGGACGTTCAACCTGTAATAGAGGTCGTCCCTGAAGAGACCCTCCTCCACTGATTTTGAGAGATCCTTTCTTGTAGCGGCGATTACGCGGACATCCACCCTTATCGGTCTCTCCCCTCCAAGCCTGTAGATTACCCCCTCCTCTAGGACCCTTAGAAGTTTTACCTGGAGAGAGACGGGCATGTCTCCGATCTCATCGAGGAAGAGCGTGCCTCCGTCGGCCACCTCGATTTTCCCCCTGTGGGTCTTGAGGGCCCCCGTAAAGGCCCCCCTCTCATGCCCGAAGAGCTCTCCCTCGAAGAGGCTGTCCGGGATGGCTCCGCAGTTTACTGCCACAAAGGTGCCCTCGGCCCTCGGACTCAGGATATGGAGCGCACGGGCAACGAGTTCCTTGCCCGTGCCTGTCTCTCCGGAGATCAGGACCGTCTGGTTTGATCCTGCAATCCTTGGGAGGTTCATGAGTACCCTTTTCATCTCCCGGGACTGGAATAGTATGTAGGGTTTCAGCTTCTCAATATAGGGCTCAACAACGGTGAGGGACCTGCTTTCCGACGCGGTACCACAGCAGGATGACTCTATGTTCAGGGCGAACAGGTCAGGGTTCAGGGGCTTGAAGAAGAAGTCATCCACCAGCCCAGCCGGGATTGAGTAGATGTCCTGTATTTCCGATGTCCCGGCAATAAGGTATATCTCTCCATCACGGAGATGTCCCCGGATTTCCTCAAGGGTTGCAGGACCGTCATCCCTTAGTAACCCCATATCGAGTATCAGAATTCCGAAGGTGTTCTCTTTAAGCAGCCCTGTTATACCCTGTAACGATGATGTGGAAAAAACCTCGTTTTCAAACCTTTGGAGTGTCCTGGTGAGTGTCTCCGAGAGGATGGGATCATTGCTTGCAAAAAGAATCATCCGCCTCTGAGGCCTGCCTTTCCTCCCCGTTGATCTTTCCATGAAAGAATTATACTATATAAGACCTGTCAGCGTGGAGCGGGCAGGGATCAAAAAACAGGTCAAGGCTAAGGTCGAGGGCAAGGCCGAGTAACATAATAGCTCAGTACACCCAATAAACAATACACCAATAACCTGCTGACATATGATAAAATCCTATGAAATCGGTTAGTATGTCAAAGGGAAGGAGTCGGCATTTATGATCGGGATAATCGGTGGAAGCGGTCTTTACGGCATCCCCGGCTTTGAAGAACTCGGTAAAAGAAAGATAACAACAACTTTTGGGGAGCCTTCCGATGAATACCTCCTCGGTATGATATCAGGCAGGGAGGTGGCCTTCCTTGCCCGGCATTCTTCTGAACATACCATACCTCCCCACAGGCTGAACTACAGGGCGAATATTGAGGGTTTTCATCTGATCGGCGTTAAAAGGATTATTGCGGTAAACGCCGTTGGCGGGATAAACCCGGCTTTCAGTCCCGGTGATCTGGTGATCCCTGACCAGATAATAGATTTCACCACAGGGAGGGAGTCAACCTTCTATGACGGTCCTGATGTGGTTCATGTGGATTTTACGAATCCCTACTGTGGGGAGATGAGAGATGCCTTCCTGAAGGCGGCTTCGGATATTGCTGTCTCCCTCCATGACGGGGGGACCTACATATGCACGAATGGTCCACGCCTTGAGACACGGGCGGAGATAGAGTTTTACAGGAGCGCTGGTGGAGATATTGTAGGCATGACCGGCATGCCTGAGGCTGTTCTTGCAAGGGAGAGGGAGATATGCTATCTTTCGGTATCAGTTGTTACAAACCCTGCGGCAGGACTGACAGGGAGAAAGCTGACAACAACCGAGGTGGTTGAGACGATGTCGGCGAGTACGGACCAGTTGAAGAAGGTCCTTGCAAAGGTCGTCAGGGAACTCCCGGCTGCCCGGTCCTGCCCGTGCAGGGATGCCCTGAAGGAGGCGAGGCTCTGAATTGGAGACGATCCTGATTGTTGAGGACAAGAAGTCAATGGCAGAGATGTTGAAGGCAACCCTCGGGAGTGAAGGCTATGAATGCCTGACCGCCTTTGATGGCAAGACTGGCCTCAATATGGTACGTACACGTGCCTTTGATCTGGTTATAACCGACCTTAAGCTTCCCGGTATAGACGGGCTTACCCTCCTTGAGGAGATAAAGGAACTGGACCCCTATATTCCTGTCATCATAATGACCGCCTATGGGACGATAGAAGTGGCGGTGGATGCAATGAAGAGAGGGGCCGTGGACTTCATAACAAAGCCCTTTGATATAGACCACCTGATCCTGAAGGTCAGACGGACTCTTCAGGCAAGGAGACTACAGAGGGAGAATATTCTTCTCAGGGAGGAGATCTCCTGGCAACAGGGCGGCCCGGAGATCGTGGGCGGAAGCCCCAGGATCAGGGAGGTGATAGAGAAAATACAGAGAGTTGCACCAACGAAGAGCACGGTCCTGCTTCTTGGTGAGAGCGGGACCGGCAAGGAGCTCTTTGCCAGGGCGATTCACCATCTGAGCCCGAGGTCCGATGGGATGTTTGTCCCCATAAACTGTGCCGCCATACCGAGGGAACTGCTTGAATCTGAACTCTTCGGGCATGAGAAGGGTGCCTTCACAGGTGCTTCATCCATGAAACTGGGGAAGTTTGAACTTGCAAATCAGGGGACGATATTCCTTGACGAGGTTTGCGAACTGGAGATGTCCCTCCAGGCAAAGCTCCTTCGGGTCCTGCAGGACAGGATGGTTGAGAGAGTGGGGGGGACGAGGCCCGTTCATGTTGATGTGAGGGTGATTGCTGCGACGAACAAGGATCTCACTGAAGAGGTGAGGGAGGGAAGGTTCAGGGAGGATCTTTACTACAGGCTGAATGTCTTTCCAATTAATATTCCTCCTCTCAGGGAGCGGAGAGAAGACATACCTCTGCTGATAAGGTATTTCATAGACAGATTCTCGAAAGAGATGGGGAAGCCTGTGAAGGATATCTCAGAGGAAGCGGTGAGGATGATGGTTGATTATGAGTGGAAGGGCAACGTGAGAGAACTGGAAAATACCATCGAACGGGCGATGATCCTCACGGATGGAGAGGTGATACTGCCTGAGCATATCGTATTAGTACCCGTAGGCGTGAGAGAAACCGATTCCGGACCTGAGCTGGAGGGAAGCCTGGAGGATGTCGCCAAAGAGGCTCTCAGACAGGCGGAATCACGGAGGATAAGGAAGGCCCTTGAGGAGACCCGGTGGAACAAGACAAAGGCGGCGGAGATACTCAGGGTGAGCTACAAGACCCTCCTTACAAAGATCAAGGACTACGGCATAGAATAAACGCTGGCCATTGGTTAACCTTAACCTCAACGTTGCATAAGGAGGGAGTGGGACATGCCCTCACGGCCCTTCCAACGCAAGGGGATTATATACATTTCCGCCTGTCTTCTCCACCCAAAAACCTTTTTACAACTGATCAGGACTATTAAGGCTCCGTCCATAAAAAACTTTCTCTACTCAGACATGACCGGAGCTTCATAATGAAAAATTTCAGAGCACACCCCCCGGATACATGACAGGGCGGGGAATCTCCGTGAGTATTCCACTGCCTTGACCATAGAATTTAATGCAACTGAAAGGTAAACGCAATTAACCCGTACGCAGAGCCATATCTGTCCGAGATAATTTAATGGGAAGGCGGCAAGGCTTCAAAAGCACAATGCAACCGACAGGGTCAGGGGAAGGAACCAGAACCAGCAGGTGTTACTGAACACTCTCTGACCAGGATTGTCAGATACACGAATATGCGTAGCGAGCACTAAGGCAGTGGTCTTGCCATGGCCTTAGTGAGCGAATGTAATATTATACCTCATTGCTGTCCGGTTAAAATAGCGTAGTCTGAAACTCATACTCCTGAATACTTCGTACTCGTTTGGGCCTGAGAGTCAGGATGTCAATCAAGGCTTTTCTGTCAAAGAGCGTCTCCCTTATGACCCGGCTCAGTTCAAGCAGGGATTTTCCATATTTACTCTGATACTTTATATAAGCCAGTAGCAGGTAATAGCACATTGCCAGCCATATCTGAGTCATTACTGCGTATTTGCTGGTCCCGAGGAACGATTTTATCTTCAAGTTCTGCTTTATCCACTTGAAAAACAGCTCGATTTGCCACCTGGCCTTGTAAATAGCTGCAATAGTAAGGGCCGAAAGCCTGAGGTTGTTCGTAAAAAGGGTCAACTCCTTCTTCGTTTTCTTGTCATAGTACCGGATAAGCCTCAGTTCCTCAGTGCAGCGCTTCTTTGTTACAGGTCCATTAAGCATAATCCGATCATCACTCAGCACGTCTGTTCCGCCTCCCTTATGCTGTCCGATGACCTCATATTTCATGTTGCTCCTGGCTCTTGTCACAAACCATATCCCTCTTTTGTTCAATTAACCCAATAGCCCAATAGGGCCTGCTCTCACTGCCAGCTTTTTCCGGTCAGCAAGCGCCATGCATTGCGGAAAGCGGCTAACACCAGAGAAAGCACGAAGCATACAAACACTCATCGATTAAGAAACGACCCACCCCGCACCTCACCGGGACATGGCCAAACTACTCTTTTGCCCTCCCGCCGCTTTTGTGGTGTTCCGTTTTCCAAGGCCTTGATGCAAGAAAAAAGGCGGCAATCAGGGTGAGAAGTACCCAGTCCCTGCCTATCAGGATGAGGGAGGTCCAGGTATAGCCTCCATAGGGCTTCTGGATCTCGTTCTTCAGATCACCCACAAGTATTATCACGAGGACGATCGGGACAAAGTACTTTATCAGGAAATCCCACCAGCCTCCGAGCTTGATTGAGGAGATCCTGTTCAGGTGCTTCCTTATAACCTCTATCCTGAAGAACCATCCCACGAGGATGCACTCGAATATGCCCACCACTACCAGCCCGTAATGGGTGAGGAAGTGATCGACTATATCGAGCCAGAGGAGCCCTGCCTGGGTGGTGAAGACTACAGAGCCGAGGAATCCCAGGACTGTTATTATATTTATAAGTTTCTTCCTGTTGATCCCGAACTTGTCTACGATTGCCGATGTGAAGGCCTCTATTATGGAGATGGATGATGAGATGCCTGCAACTACAAGGCAGAGAAAGAATATGGCTCCGAAGAGGTTCCCTCCGGGCATCATGCTGACCGCCTTCGGGTAGGCGACAAAGGCGAGGCCTATACTCTGGGAGACCACATCGGCAAGGGGTTTTCCCTGGGAGTGGGCCATGAACCCGAGGACGGAGAAGACCGCAAATCCGGCAAAGAGGGAGTATCCGCTGTTTATGAAGGCGGTCAGAAAGGCGTTTCTTGTGATGTTTGACTTCTCGGGGAGATAACTCGAATAGGCTATCATTATTCCGAAGCCGAGGCTGAGGGTGAAGAATATCTGGCTGTAGGCATCGATCCAGACCTTGGGTTTTGATATCTTCTCGAAATCAGGAGTAAGATAGGCCCTGATCCCCTCCATCGCACCGTCAAGGCTCAGGGCCCAGAAGACGAGTACGGCGGTGAGGATGAACAGAAGGGGCATGAATATCTTGTTTGCCAGCTCAATCCCCTTCTGAACGCCCCTGTAGACGATCATCCAGTTCATAAACCAGATGAATATGAGTGCAAGGAAGATGGGTGTCCTGATCTGACCGATATGGGCAGGGGAATCACTTACGGCAAGGAACTCCTTGAAGAAGAAGCTGTTCGGGTCCTGCCCCCAGCCGAGGTTGAAGGAGAGGATGAAGAAGTTGAGGCACCAGGCTATTATCACGACATAGTAGAGGACTATTCCGAACATCACGAAGGTGACGGCCCACCAGCCGAGCCACTCCCAGTTCTTCCTGATCTTGGCATAGGCAAGAGGGGCGGAACCGATCCGCTCATGGCCTATCCCGAATTCGAGTATAAGGAGGGGAATTCCGGCAGTGAAAAGGGCGGTGATGTAGGGTATGAGGAAGGCTCCTCCACCATAGGTGTACGCCATGTAGCTGAACCGCCATATGTTGCCAAGGCCGATCGCCGAACCGACTGCGGCAAGAAGAAAACCCATCTGGCTTTTCCATTGCTCTCTCTTCATGGATCAGTCCTCCCCTGTCAATTCAATGATTTCCTCTGCGATCTGGACGGGCGTCTTACCGTCCGTTTTAATGAAGTGATCCGCCTGTTCATAAAAGGGACGGCGGTATTCAAGAAGTTTCCTGATCCTCTCAAGGGGATCTTCAACATCCAGCAGTGGACGCTCCCTCGTGTCTGATGTCCTCTCAAGGACTGTCTCAGGCTCTGCCCAGAGGCAGATTACGACTCCGTCTCTCCGGAGAATATCCATATTCTCTTCCCTGAGGACAACGCCTCCGCCTGTGGAGATGACAAGCCCCCTTTCCCCTGAGAGCCTCTTTATCGCCTCTGTCTCCTTCTGCCGGAAATACTCCTCGCCATACTGGCTGAAGATCTCCCTTATGGTCATACCCTCTGCCTTTTCTATCTCCGAATCAAGCTCGATGAGGGTCATCCCGAGCCGTCTTGCAAGCTCCTTCCCCACCGTTGACTTGCCTGTCCCCATGAAACCTGTCAGCACAATGTTCTTCATCAATGCGTTCCTGAAAATCGCTAAAAGGTGTCCCGGAAGCGGCGCGAAAGGGAATCCATGTATCCATCGAAGTTTCTCCTGGTCTCCTCGATACAGTCTCCTCCGAACTTTTCAAGAAAGGCATCGGCAAGCACAAGGGCAAGAGCGGCCTCGCCTATCACTGAAGCGGCCGGTACGGCGCAGACATCAGACCGTTCATAGGCAGCCTCGACTGTCTCGCCTGTCAGTATATCGATTGATCTCAGCGGCCTTCTCTGGGTGGGGATGGGTTTCATTGCAGCCCTCACGATAACGGGCATCCCGTTTGTCATCCCGCCCTCTATTCCTCCGGCATGGTTTGTCTCTCTCCTGAACAGGGGAGGATCTTCAGGAAGTATCTCATCAAGCACCTCATTGCCGGGTCTCCGGGTCATCATGAAGCCGCCTCCGATCTCCACCCCCTTGATTGCCTGGATTCCCATGAAGGCGTAAGAGATCCTTGCATCGAGCCGCCTGTTCCACTGGATATGGCTGCCCAGACCGGGTGGAAGACCTGTTGCAAAGACAGTGAATATCCCGCCGAGGGAGTAGCCCTCATCTCTTGCCTGATCAATGAGAGCCCTGAAGTCTGCCTCCCGAGACTCATCAGGAAGGTGCAGGTCGGAAGTCTCAGCCCTTTCCGAAAGGGCCTGAAGCTCTTCTGGAGAGAGTTCAGAGGTGGAGAGATCTAAACTCCTCTTCCCGATGGAGGTGACAAAGCTCCCGATCCGGATATTGAAGAACTCCAGGAATGCCCGTGCAACCGATCCGAGGGCGACCCTGGCAGCCGTCTCCCTTGCTGAGGATCGTTCAAGGATGTTTCTTATATCATCCTGGTTGTATTTGAGGATCCCCGGCAGGTCTGCATGGCCCGGGCGGGGACGGCTCACAGGAGGGATGCTTCCTTCAGAGCCCGGAGAGTCTGACATCCCTTCCTTCCAGTTCTCCCAGTCCCTGTTTCTGATGAACAGTCCTATGGGTGAGCCGAGGGTCCTTCCCCACCGGACACCGGAGATTATCTCCACTGTATCGGACTCTATCTTCATCCTTCCACCCCGGCCGTAGCCCTTCTGCCGCCTCTTGAGATGCCTGTTGATGTAGGCTGCATCAAGGGGGAGGTTGGCCGGAATGCCTTCCAGGATGCCCATCAGTCCCTTGCCGTGGGATTCTCCTGCTGTTATGGAAATTATCTTGAACATTTCAGAGATTGATAAATCCTATTTGACTGAACCTGAAAAAGTCAAGGCAGGAAGGGACTTGGAGACAGCCTGAGCAAGATAAAACCTTTCGGGAGGGAATCTGATAAAATAGCCGGTATGTCCAGACTGAGTAAACCTTACAGTTACATAAAATCGCCCGGAAACGGCTGGGAGTTATGCCCGAAAGCCTCTCCAGCGATACCTTTTCGTAAGGTGACATTTCCTGAGTCAGGATACCACCCGGGGTTAAGTCCTGCGTTACTGCTTATCCTGAAATATCTCATCGGTTCTGAAAAAGGTTGAGGGTATGACTCCCCGCCTGTTTATGAAACGTTCATGTAAATTGAAAGGGACAATCCTTCTTTTGTTGCTATTCATACTCTTTCCCTCTCCCGGTATGGGTGAGATCCTTTATATCAGGAACGCCCTGCCCGTATTTTCAAGTGCAGCCCCGCCATTGATTGAAGAGGCGGGACTTCAGGACTCACTCTCCCTGGAAACAGGTTATTCAAGTACCTTCGTAGTGAAGGATTCTGACGAGTGGTCCTACCATGCCGACATTGAGACACTGACGGTAGACCTGGTCTTCAGGAAGAAGGTCTTCGGGGAATATGAGCTGTCTGCGGTCATACCCTTCCTGATTAACGCAGCAGGCTTCATGGATTCATTCCTTGAGGGATATCACGACCTCTTTGGTTTTCCTGACTACGGGCGTAGCAGGAGACCTCTCAATGACTTTATGCTTGAGGTGAAAAGGAGCGGAGAGACTGTTCTCAGGGGCAGAAACGGTGATCCCGGACCGGGTGACATAAGGATTGGATTGAAGAGAAGGATCACCTCGGGCAACCCGGTGGTCTCTCTGAAGGGGTTCGTGGAACTCCCGACAGGGAGCCCCTCCGGAGGTTTTGGAAACGGTGAATTCGATCTGGGTGCCAAGATCCTTCTTGATTATGAAATACTCCGTGATTTCATGTTTCACCTCAATCTTGGCTATACCATACCGGGTGATATGGGTGAAATGGAACTGGAGGGGTTCGTCAGTGCTGCAGCAGGATGGTCATACCCCTTGACAAAGAGGTTGACAGGTGTGATCGAGGTCATGATGCAGGAGTCTCCACTGGAGAAGACGGGGATAGCGGAACTGGACAGGGCTTCGGTGATTCTGACCTTTGGAGGGCTCTTTGATGCCGGAGAGGGCAGGATTGCTGGGATTTCCCTTTCCGAGGACCTCAATACTGCCGGTGCGCCTGATTTCACCTTGAACCTGAGTGTAAAATTCAGATTCTGAGTTACATCCTCCCTGAGCGGATTATCGAGATCAGGAGCCATAGGCCCAGGAATGTGGCTATGAGGAATCCGGTGAGACCAAGAAGGGGGATATCGAAGATCTTCCCTCCTGCACCGGAGATCGTAAGAATGGAAGAACTAAGAATAATCGCAGCCACTACAATGCTGAAGGCCAGCCTGTTTGTGGAACGGTCGATATCCCTGATCAGCCGGTCCAGCCCGAGGGGTGTCATCTTCAGGTGAAGGTCATCCTTCAGCGCCTTCCTGAGCAGCACCTTCAACTGCCGGGGGGTATGGGAGGCAAAGTCAACCAGCTCGGTCACCTGTTTCTCGATCTTTCCGTAAACCGCCCTGGGGCTGTACTTCCCCCTGATCAGCTTGGAGGCGTAAGGCTCTGCCACGCTCATGAAATTGAAGTTCGGGTCCAGTTCCCGGCCGATGTTGTCAAGGATGAGCATGCACTTGTTCACAAGGAGGAGATCCGAGGGGATCTTCAACCGGTGCTTTATGGCGATGTGAAGCAGTGTGTCAAGGTACTGGGCGAGGTTGATCTCGGAGATGCTCAGGTCGTAAAGGGGGATGAGGAAGTCGATTATATCGGCCTTGAACTCCCGCCTGAAGTCCTCTATGTCCACCTCTTCAGTCACCAGTCCGAGTGCCACGTACTGGTCTATGAGTGTGTCAAAGTCCTTCTTGACAAGGGCGACGAGGCCGGTGGCTATGCTTTCCATGATCTCAGGTGTGAGCCATCCGACAATCCCGAAATCTACAAGGCCGAGCCTTCCGTCAGGGAGGACGAATATGTTGCCGGGATGGGGATCACCGTGGAAGAAGCCGTCTTCAAGAAACATCTTGAAGTAGGCATCCACTCCGATTCTTGCCAGCTCGTGCCGGTCAAGGCCGTACCTCTTTATCCCCTCAATATCATCTATCCTCACGCCGTTGATCCTCTCCATTACAATCAGTCTTTTTGAGACCAGGTCCGGGTAGAGGCGGGGAATGACGATGTTCCGGTTTCCTTCAAAGTTTCTCCTGAAGCGGCAGATATTCTTGGCCTCCTCCGTGAAATCCAGTTCCTTTCTTATGGTCCGGGAAAACTCCTCCACTATCCCGGTGGGATTGAAGAATTCCGTCTCCGGCATGTACTTGACCATTCTGGATGTGATGCCCTTCAGGATAATTATGTCTGTCTCTATTGTCTCTGTTATCCCCGGTCTCTGAACCTTGATGACTATAGGGGTGCCATCGGTCAGGGTGGCATAGTGGACCTGGGCGATCGAGGCGGCAGCAACGGGTTTCTCCTCGATGTGGTCGAATATTCGCTCAGGGGGCATTCCGAGGTCTTCCTCGATAATTTTGAGGACTTCGCTGAACTCAAAGGGGGGAACCTCGTCCTGGAGCTTCTTGAACTCATCAGCATAGGTATGCGTTATCAGGTCGGGCCGGGATGAGAGCAACTGAGCGAGCTTTATAAAAGAGGGGCCCAGTTCGGAAAAGGCCAGCCTCAGCCTTTCGGCAGCGGTACGCCCCAGGTCCCGGGGCTGTCTCAGCATCTTCACTCTCTTGCGGAAGGGGAGCAGCCTGTGGAGGTTCAGTGCCTCCACAAACTGACCGAATCCGTGCTTTATGAAGACATTGGCAATCTGGCGGAGACGGTTAAGGTTCTTGTATGTCTGTTTGAGCCGGAGGAGTTCAAGGAGCATCAGGACTCCTCTTCGGCCTGCCCGGCTTCCACCTTCTCCTCAAGGGCCTTTACCCGTTTTGAGAGCGCCCTTATCTTCTTCTTGAGTTCTTCAAAATCCTCCTTCGTGGGGAGGTTCATCCTCTCAAGGGTGGAATTGACAAGATCACCCACTGTTTTTGAGAGTTCACCGGAACTCTTCTCAGCCTTCTCGGTAAGTTCCTTGACAAGTTTTGCTCCCTGGGACTCGCTGAGTTCACCCTTTTTGACCAGGTCCTCAATGGTCTCCTTCACCTTCTCCTGAACCCCGAATCCTGCCAGCAGGGCACTCCTGATAATGTCGATAACCGTCATGGCTCCTCCTTTCCTGTATATGTCCTGTTTTGTAATTCCTTGACAGCAAGCCTCTTCTTAATCACATTATACCAGAAAACGGCCGGATCAGGGAGATGCAGGATCCACTGGAATCTTTCCTTCTCTGAATGATCAGGGGTTCCCTTTTGAGTGGGCTCGTCTTCTATTCCTCATCAAGAACTTCTCTGAGACGGAAGGCAAGTGTCTGGAGATTGAAAGGCTTTTGAAGGAAGTGAACCCCTGCTTCAAGAACACCCTGATGGGCGATTACATTGTCTGTATAACCGGACATGAAGAGTACTTTGAGGTCCGGATAAAGAGATTGAAGTTCTCTGCTCAATTCCCGTCCGTTCATCCCGGGCATTATGACATCAGTAAGAAGGAGGTGGAGTTCATCGTCGTGTTCATTGGCGAGACGGAGGGCGTCGGCAGGCGTTCCTGCAGAAATTACCCTGTAACCCAGTTCGTTAAGCATCATTCTGGCAACATCCATTGTTACCTCGTCGTCCTCTACCAGCAGTACCACCTCGCCGTTACTCTTGGGGATTTCGATGGAGAGACTGGATTCAGTTTCTCTCTCAGCAGATTCTCCGGTATGGCGCGGAAGGTAGATCTTGATTGTGGTGCCCTGTTCTGGTTCGCTGTAAGCATTCACGAACCCGTTGTTCTGTCTGACGATTCCGTAAACAGTGGCGAGTCCGAGCCCTGTTCCTTTCCCCCTTTCCTTGGTTGTAAAGAAGGGCTCGAAGATGCAGGCAAGGGTTTCCTGATCCATACCGCAGCCGTTATCGCTGACGGCAAGCATTACAAAATCGCCAGGCCGGCTGCCGGCATGTTCCTTGGCGTAGGTATCATCAAAGGTTACGTTGCCGGTCTCGATGGTTATACTGCCCGGACCGGATATGGCATCGCTGGCGTTGAGAATCAGGTTTGCAAGGATCTGGTCTATCTGGGAGGGGTCTGTGTTTACAGGCCAGACGGAATGGCCCGGCTTCCATAGCAGTTCTATATCCTCTCCAATCAGTCTCCGTAACATCTTGAGCATCCCCTCTACTGTCTCGTTCATGTCTATCACCCTCGGACTGATCGTCTGTTTGCGGGCAAAAGCGAGCAGTTGCTGGGTGATGTCCTTGGACCGGTTGGCAGCATGCAGAATCTGCTGGATTCTCTCATAAAGCGGGTCATCCTTTTCGAGTTTCATCATTGCAAGTTCAGCATTCCCGATTATCGCACTCAGGATATTGTTGAAGTCGTGAGCCACACCACCGGCAAGGCGTCCGATTGATTCCAGTTTCTGTATCTGGAAGAGCTGTTCCTCCAGCCGTTTCCGTTCCTCTTCAGCCTGCATTTTCCTTGTAATATCGAGAATAATCGCCACAAAGAGGGTTTCAGGTCCAGCCTTGAGAAGTTGCAGATGTACCTCCACAGTATAAAGAGAGGAATCCTTCCGCTTGTGGACAGTCTCGAAAACAATCTTTTTCTTCTCCCCTTTCCGGAGGGGCTCAACAAGTGTTGCAAAGGATTCAGGAGTAAATTCAGGTTTCAGATCAAGGGGGGTCATATCCCTGAGTTCTTCCATTGTATAGCCCAGATTCTGTTGGGCAGCCCTGTTTACCTGTACGAACTTCAGAGTCTCTGCATTGAAGAGATATATCTCATTCAGGGATTCCTCAAAGATACGGCCGAAGCGCTCCAGCCTTTCCTCTGTCTTTTTCCGGTCACTGATGTTCCTGGCAAAGGCACAATTGAATTCCCTCTCGCCGAACTGAATGTGATTGGCAGATATTTCTACAGGAAAGACAGAGCCATTCCGCCTTCTGTGGACGGCTTCAAATACAAAGGACTTTCTTTTTCTGAGTTCCTTCCAGTGCTTCGTCCAGAATTCATCCGTACATCCCGGACTTATGTCGTGAACCGACATGGTCAGCAATTCTTCCCGGGAATAGCCCAGGGCCTTGCAGGCTGCATCATTAACATAAAAGAATCGTCCGTCCGGGCCCATCCAGTAGGCTGCGTCAATGGTATTGTCAATGGCGAACTGGGTAAGCCTCAGGGCTTCCTCCACCCGCTTCTGCTGCACGATTTCCCATGTCACATCGGCAAGATAGGAGACCATCTCCAGGTCCCTTTCAGTGTACTCCTCAGGTTTGTTTCCCACACCAAGGATCGCCACCACCCTGTCCTCCCTGATCACCGGGACTTCTAGTATCCTTTTTACCGGGGCATGGCCCTCAGGCAGGCCCTTTATTCCGGAGAGGGAAGGGTAGTCGTTATATATCAGAGGCCTTTTCTGCCGGATACAGTCCGCCCAGACGCCGGCCTGATCCACGGGAAGGTGATGCCCCTTGCCCGTTGCCTGGCAGAAGTCCCGCAGGGTGCTGGTTGACCATTGCTGGATTGTAAGATTGTTCTGGTCTGAATCAACAAAGTGGTAGAACCCTATAGGACTGTTTACAAGTTCTGCAGCCTCATCCAGTGTCCGGGTCAGAAGATCATCCAGTCCGTGCTTTGCTGCGTACTTGAAAAGCCGGAGTCTTAGATCTGCCATTTTCCGGACGAGGCGTTCACTGCTCTGGTCCCTGAAGACAAGGACAACACCAGTGATTTCACCCTCAGGATTCCTGATTGGGGCGCCGCTGTCTGCAATCGGGATTTCCCTGCCGTCCCGGCTTATAAGAAGGGTATGGTTGGCAAGGCCGACAACAGTGCCCTCACGAAGGACCATGACAACGGGATTTTCCACCTTTTCCCGGGTTTCTTCATTGATGATATTGAAGACTTCCTCAAGTGGTCTTCCAAGTGCCTCCTCCTCAGTCCATCCAGTGAGGGATTCAGCTACTGGGTTCATCAACTCCACGCGGCCTCTGGTGTCTGTGGAGATCACGGCATCACCGATGGCCTTCAATGTAATGCTCTGCCGTTCAATGTTTGCGCGAAGGGCGGCCTCGGACCTGTAGAGTGCCCGATAGTGCGCCTTAAGGTTCCTCTGGTAGAGGAGCAACCCTGCTGCAACGGAAAGGACCATGAGGCCGAGTATGATTACCATGATCAGCCCTGATCTCATTTGCCACTCCGCCAGTGCCTCATCCGTATCCATCTTGGCAACCAGGAACCAGTCTGAGTCCGGCACAGGCAGAAATGCAGCCATGACGTCAACCCCCCTGTAATCCTTCCCGCGCATAAAACCTGACTTCCCGAGTACGGCCCTGACAGAAGGCATGTTGATTAAGCTCACTGGGAACCTGAGCTTCAATGCACTGTCAGGTTTGTACCTGGAATTGCTCAAGAAAAGACTCCTGTCACCATCGCGCCGGACCAAGAGGGCTTCCGCTGTCTCACTCGGCGTCGGCCAGGACTGTATTAACGGGTAGAGGAAGCGTTCAGCATAGTTGACAAAGACAAGCCCGCCGACAGACCTTCTGTCATGAGAGGGACCAGAAAGAACCGGGGCTGTGACAGCAATACGGGGTGTAGGGGGGTCTCCGCTGGTATGAATGTCAATGAATGCAGGGCTTCCGCTGGCAATGGCCATGGAGAGCGATTCAGAGTAATTCTCACTCTCGCCGGTCAGGCTCAGCCGGGTCCGGCCTTTACTGTCCAGAACTATTATATCGTCGTAGTCATGTTCCTTCTTGACCTGTTGAAGGAACCGGAGAAGCTCCTGGGTGGCGTTGCTTCTCGGATTGGAGAAAAAAAGGGTTATCTTCTGTACAAGAAAGGGGTTTTTCGTGATATAGACGGCATCCAGCATCTGGTCGTTCCGCCAGGCTGCAATCTGATCTGCCTTGACCTGGGCGATGCCAAGAAGGTTCTTCTCAACATCGTGCAGGATTGTCTGCTTCTGCCATTGATAAAACCAGGCCCCGCCGAGCACAAAGGCCAGGACAAACACTGACAGAACAGTTTTCAACCATAGTGGGAACGGATTTGTACTGGAATTCATGACGCCTCGTACTTTTTTGAAATTATACCCTAACTCCGGCTGTCTGGGCAAAACATTGCAGTACAGTGGGGTCTCATTTCAAATACACATATCATACAGATTTTACGACAAAGAACAGGAAGCAATAATGAGACAGGTCCTGGATAACTATTGTTTTCATTGAGTCTGGATCGAACTATTTTACAACTCCATATTCTTTCGGACAGGAGCAAGATCAGTGAATACAAGGATATGTTACGGCATGTAATTGTTTGACAAACGATCGGGTGATCCGCTATCATAGCATTAGCGGGGTAGAGCAGCCTGGTAGCTCGTCGGGCTCATAACCCGAAGGTCGGAGGTTCAAATCCTCCCCCCGCCACCAAAAATATCCTTCCTTATAATTGTTGTAATAATTGTCCCTATAAAACATGAAAAAGCTCATTCGTGTGTGATGCTGAACCTGTTTCAGCATCACATACCAAGCCAGAAGACAATAAACGACCGGCCCATTTCCTGGAATCCGCTTTAACAGAGACCATCGCCACCCATCTCCCAGCAGACCTGATGAACTCCCTCCCTGGCATGCAATAAATTGCATGCAATTTATTGCTGGAGAGGGGTTGGTTTCTTCTGTCAAGACTTTAAGTAAAAGTTTAATGAATTGGTAAAACATATTGTTAATTAAGCATATCACTGATAGGTAGCTTACCGTCTTGCTTTCTGGCACGGAACTTGTTTTATATTCTGGAAGACACGACCAAAGAAGGGAGGAATAGATGAGGGAGATAGCGGACGGGATATACCAGATTGATACCGAGGCATTCGGGGCTCCGGGGCTGGTGGCTGCATACCTTGTTAAGGGGAAGGAGCGGACAGCACTGATTGATCCGGGTTTTCCTTCATCGGCCGGGAAGGTAATGGACAAACTCAGGGCCGGAGGGGTCGATCCTTCAGGGATAGACTATATTATCCTTACCCATTTCCATATTGACCATTCAGGCGGAACGGGAGCCTTCATCAGGGAAAATCCGGGGCTGAAGGTTCTGGTTCACAAGAGGTCATCCTTTTATGTGAAAAACTTCGGAAAGATCGTCGGAGGGGCGAGGATGGTTTTCAGGCCGGCTCTGATAAAGAGGTTCGGTGAGGTGTACCCGGTTCCGGCTGAAAATGTCGTCCCATTGGTTGACCGTGACGAGATAGACCTTGGTGAGAGGATTCTTGAGGTGATTCATGCACCGGGACATTCCCCTGACAATATCTGCATCCATGAC
>WFTX01000163.1 GCA_015485235.1 Nitrospirota bacterium
GAGACATGGCAGCTTTCACACTTTGTCTTGATACTGAACTTGTACTTTTTGTGAGGGTTATGGCAGGTCACACAGTTGAGAGACTTGTGGGGGGCTTGCCAGCAACTCGTTATACTGCTCGTGATGACGGATAAACCCGCCCTTTGCTGGAATCTTCTCTTTCGCACCCCTGACATGGCACTTTCCGCATGCAGAGGAGGAGCGGTCAACGGAAATCTTTGACTTCTTTCCGCTCTTGACGAGGTTACCTTATATTATTATTTATTCATATACCATATCTTGTATGTATTCCTGACACTCCTGTCGTATTACGTCAAGCCCTGTGTCATATAACCCAGAAGTCAATCTTCACAACTTCTTCAAACTCTCTTCATAACTTCTTCAAAAGTTGTGATTATCATATAACCATATAACAGGGTTGCCTTGCAACCCCTACAAAAAAACATCAGGAGGTAGAATTATGAAGAGAAGGATCGCAGGCATTACAGTGATTGCCCTGCTCGCCCTCAGCGCCGTTGCCTTCGGTTATGGCCCGGGGGGCTGGTGGGGTGGCGGTCCCATGATGGGGCAGGCGTTCGGACCGGCCTATTGTCAGGGACCCGGGTATGGAATGGGAACGGGTTATATGATGGGTTTCGGACCGGGTTCATGTACAGGCACTTACGGAGTTGATCAGAAGTTCCTTGATGAGACACGGGACCTGAGAAAGGACCTCCAGAGCAAGCGGTTTGAGTACTTTGAGGCGATCAGGAACCCTGAGACAACGCCGGAGACAATCGCAAAGCTGGAAAAGGAGATCACCGAACTCCAGCAGAAGATCTATGAAAAGGCTCCAAAGACCGCCTTCCGGGGAGGCAGATTCGGCAACCCCGGATGGACCTGCCCCGGCCCCCTAGGCTGGAGGTAACCCTGTCTTTCGATGATAAGGGAGGCGGCCATCTGACTGCCTCCCTATAATCCCTGCCGGGACCAAATATGCAGTCTTTATGGTAAAATTACTGAAACTCCCTAATGTAATATCTAATGGACTATGCTGAGAGGATCAAGGAATTCATAACCGCTCTGGGAGCCGACCTTGTCGGTGTCACCGACTTCGAGGCGTTGAAGGAGCTTCAGACCATCCCTGATAACCTGCTTGATTCTTTTTCGAGGGCTCTATCAATAGGAGTCAGCCTGCCTGTATCTGTATTCGAGATGATCTCCGACAGGCCCACACCCCTTTACGCCTCTGTTTACCAGACTGCCAACAGATTGCTTGATGATATTGCACTGAAGGCATCAAAGAGGCTGCAGCAGGATGGGTATCCGAGCCTCCCTGTCCCTGCATCCCAGATCGTGGACAGGGAAAACCTCCTTGGTGCAATCAGCCACAAGGCCGTTGCCCGGCTGGCCGGCATTGGCTGGCAGGGGAAAAACCTGCTGATCATCAATCCCCGATACGGCTCCCGGATCAGGCTCGTAACCGTACTGACAACAGCCCCTTTAAAAACGGACGACCCAGTCAGGAACAGGTGCGGCGGCTGCACGCTATGCCGTGATTCCTGCCCCGCCGGTGCGATAAAGGGGATCAGTACGGAAGATCACTACAGTAGCAGGGACGAGGCATTACACTTCCAGAGGTGTGCTGATAAACTTACCGGCGAGTTTGCCAATCTGCCGGGAGTGGGCTATCCCATATGCGGGATCTGCATAAAGGTATGCCCCTATGGAAGAAAACTCACCCCTGCTGCGCCTGACTGACAGGAAGGCTCATCCCTGCCGGCATGCATGTTTACTCCAGCAATAATTGATTCAGTTGACATAACCCCTGTAAACAGTCCTGCCGTAATGGCACAGACTGCAGTTCTCTCCGAAACTCCGGACAATGTTCTGATGGTAGGAATGCACCCCCCTGTCTGGTGTGAACTTCCGGAACTTCTTTGTGTTGTCAATCCCCTGATGGCAGGCATAGCAGGTCGTCATCGCCCTGTGCCAGACCTCCTTTGCCTTGTTCGCGTTCTTCTCCGTCAAGGCCTTGTTTAGTTCCTTGAAAACCAGGACATTCCTCTTCTTCGCCACCTTGAGAAGCTCCTTTGGCATTTTCTCCTTGAATCCTATCGCAAGCATCACAGGTTTCCCGCACCCCTTGACTGCATTGGGCGAGGTCAGCAGGTATTTTGCGGCATCAAGATCACCCTTTTCGATCAGGAGACGGGCCTTAACGAAATTGAAGTATCCATTATAGGCACCGGACTTGAAATACAGTCGCCTGTTGGCAAGATAGAAGGCGGCCTTGCTGTCTGAGACGAACATCACATCCCTTCCCTTGACCAGGACATCTCTGATAACCTCGATAAAAGACCCTTTGCCATGGAGCCGGCTCTTTATCTTTCCGTATATACGGTTCTTACTGCCCAGCACGATAAGGTTGAATTCCGAGATGACTTTCTCCGTAACCTCACTGTCCAGCATTATTGGTGCAAGAGTGGCGTTCTGCCTTATCCTTTCCACGGACGAGCCCGGGTCATGGGCCCATTGCCCGAGCATGAAAGCAATAGCTCCAGCCTGCTTCATCAACGCCGGATCTTCAGCAGACCCGATGACTATAACAGCATTTGGGACAAGGGCCTTTACTTTGAGAGGGCTTCCCTTGAATGTCTCCTCGATTCTAAGAAACTGAAATGTTCTGTCAGATGTGGGCTCAGGCAGAATCTGTATGGCAAAAGCCGTGCCGAGCACTGTGAATACAAACAATGAAGCCACCAGCCCGGTTATTAGTAACCTTCTCATAATAAACCCTCCTTTCATTTTGCTTTATTATATCATATTATTTTAGGCCAGTGGTGTCTAAAACAATCCTGATTCCGCAGGGAGGCAGTATGGCGGAGATATTGCAAAGTGAGCGCAATGAAATGGATCGAACGAATCTGAGGAAAGTGAACTCCCTGCATTCAGATTCCTGAAGGGAAGATAATACCTAACCTCCCTAAAATTAGGCACTCCAGATAGAGGGCATAATCAAGAGGGGGAAAATATAAATAATCCCTAACTCCGCAAAATTTACGAAATATGTATTTCAAGTTTTTGTAAGAGTTCAGTGTTTTTCTTGTAATCTCAGAGGTATACCACTTGTTGTTCACAAGAACCTTCTTTATGGAGCCAAGGTTCGTGAGGAGATCTGTTGGTGAGTATTTCTTCAGAATCTTTGATATTCGTAAGCACAATCAGCGTGCCAAACCTCTCCTCCCTCTCATGAAACCCCTCAATGCTGTATTCCTCCGGATGCGTTTCTA
>WFTX01000164.1 GCA_015485235.1 Nitrospirota bacterium
GCTCACCTTCAGGAGAGGTTCCCCCGAAGACCTCCGGAGGAAACTATGCCATCTTCTGGACAATGAAAACCTCAGGAGAGAATTCGGCCGGAAGGGGAAAAAATATGCCGGAGAGTTTTCCTGGGACAGGATTGCATCCCGGTTCGAGGATGCCCTGAATGAGGTTGCGGATGGGTAGAAAAAGGAAGAAAAAAATACCTGCCCCGGAGATTCCTGCTGTTGGCAGGAAAGAAGTCCTTGTGGCACTCCTCATTCTCTCTCTTTCCATCGTGCTTTCCTACTGCTGGGTCCTTGACGGTACATGGGCGATGGATGATATGGTGGCTAACAGGTCGGTGAATATAGCGGATATCACGAATCTTGCCGGTTACAGAAAGATTGCGATGCTAACCTTCATGCTTAACCAGAAGATCGGGGGGTTCAGTCCGGTCTCTTACAGAATTGTGAACATCCTGATCCACATCATCAACTCCATCCTCGT
Source organism: Nitrospirota bacterium (assembly GCA_015485235.1). Taxonomy (GTDB): domain Bacteria; phylum Nitrospirota; class Thermodesulfovibrionia; order Thermodesulfovibrionales; family JdFR-85; genus WFTX01. The sequence continues at coordinate 482 of WFTX01000164.1, forward strand.
TTTCTTTATCGCCTTCAGGACGCTGAATAACCTTGATAGAAGGGATATCTCATTCTCTGCCTCGTTTCTTGCCGCAGCCTTTTTCGGCCTCCATCCAATCAATATAAATGCAGTTACCTATATTGTCCAGCGAATGGCATCGCTTGCCACGCTCTTCGTCCTCCTTTCCCTGGTGTTGTATTTTTTTGGCAGGACCGCCGGGAAGAAGGCAGTAAGCATGCTTTTCCTCATTCTCTCAGGGTTCAGCCTGAGCCTGGGGGTGCTGACCAAGGAAAATGCCATCCTCGGGATACCCCTCATCGGGCTGTATGAGATATTTCTTATCAGAACTGAACGGAAACGACTTATACTTGTCGGGGGGATAGTTTTAGTGGTGCTGGTTGCAGGGGGCATATTTCTGATGAATGTCCTTGATCTGGGGACGAAGTTAAGGGAGTTTGTTGAAGTATTCACCACCCATTTCAACGAGCCCCTGTCCGGTTACGACTGGATGGCCAAGGATGCAGGCTGGAGTCCCAAGGAGCATATCCTGACAGAGTTCCGGATTCTATCCCGGTATCTGGGACTCATCGTCTTTCCCCTCCCTTCGAGGTTCGTCTTCGACTGGTGGGGGTATCCCATCTCCCAAAGCCTTACCGAGCCTTTTTCAACCCTTGGCGGGCTTTTTCTGCTGACAGGACTGATACTGTTCGCCGTTCTCGGCAGAAAAAGGTTTCCATTCCTTTCCTTTGGGATATTATGGTATTTTCTGGCGATCTCCCTTGAGAGTTTTATTGCTGTCGGATCTGACCTGTATTTCGAGCACCGGAACTATCTTCCAATGACAGGACTGAGCTTTGGTGTGCTGGCGGAGGCAGCTCTGTTTATTAAAAAACGGAGCCCCCGGGTCTTTGAACAGAGGGCCTTCCCCTGGATTGCAGCGATAGTCGTTATTTCAGTCCTTGGCGGGTTTACCATCAAGAGAAACATGGTCTTCCGTGATTCCATCACCCTCTGGAGCGATACCGTAAAGAAGGCTGAAGGCAACCTGAGGGCAAGGGTGGCTCTCGGGAATGCCTATCTGAGGGAAGGCAGACTTGATGATGCAATAAGACTATATGAGGAATCAGTGAGGAAAGGTTTTGCTGCAAGGTCACCTCTATTCTTCACTGATGCGGCTTACACCCTGGGAATGATGTATCTTTCGAGACCTGATCTTGAAAAAGCAGAACGGATCATAAGCGTGCTTGAGAAGCTCACCACGCCTTCATGGCAGATAAACGTCCTGAAAGGTCTCTATCTTCAGAAAAAGGGGTATCTCTCGAAAGCCATCGGCTTTTTTGAAAAGGCCAGGGAGTATGAATCCCCCTTTGCAAAGACCTTGGTGAATACCATGATGGGGGATGCCTATCTGGAAGGAGGGCTTCCGGGAAAAGCGAAAAGATATTATGAAAGGGCCCTTGCCATAGATCCAAAATTTTCCTCTGCCTACTACGGGCTTGCCCAGATCGCCCTCAGGCAGAACCGGCCCGATGAAGGTGAGAGACTCCTCAGAAAGGCCCTTGAGTATGATCCGGCCAATGTTCTGGCCCTTGCCGACCTTTCTGATCTGATGTTGATAAGAGGGAAGACGGAGAAGGCCCTTGAACTTGCACGACGGGCAGTATTCAGGAGTCCTCCCATGTATCAACCCTACATAAGTATGGGGAATGTACTCTATTTCATGGGGGATAAAGAGAAGGCCGATAAATTCTATGAGCGGGCCATCCGGAACGGTGCCCGGAGAGACATTGTAATATTCAGCAAGGTCAGGATGCACATACTCAGAGGTGAAAGGAATGAGGCAAAGCGGCTCCTCCAGGAACTCCTGAAGAGCAGGGATATTTCTGACAGGATGAGAAATGTTATTAGAAATGCTTATGACTCTCTCTGATTTCTTGCAAATTCTCATGAAAATTTCATAAAATACCAGAACTTTTTGGTGATAAGCACCTAAATCCCGTAATACTGGAGGATTGAGAATGAAGGATACTGTTGAGATCAGATGGCATGGCAGGGGAGGACAGGGGACTGTTACTGCTGCCAAGGTCCTTGCTGATGCCTGCCTGAGTACAGGGAAGAATGTCCAGGCATTCCCCGAGTATGGTCCCGAAAGGGCCGGTGCCCCGCTGAGGGCATACAACCGGATCAGTGACAGGGAACTACGTCTTCACTGTCCTGTCCTGAATCCAAATATAGTCATAGTGGCTGATCCGACTCTTCTGGACAGTATAGATGTGCTTGAGGGCGCCCCTGATGATGCTGTGCTCCTTGTAAATACATCCAAATCACCGGAGGAGGTCAGGGAAAAGACATCCGCCAAACCGGGCCAGAAGGTAGTCACCGTCGATGCAACGAAGATATCTCTTGAGACAATAGGCCGCAACCTTCCCAATGCCTGCATGCTCGGGGCACTGGCAAAGGTTACAGGCATAGTCTCTATTGATACCCTGCTTGAGGACATCAAGGCGAGCTTCGGATCGAAGTTCTCACAGAAGATAATCACGGGAAACCTTGAGGCTGCCAGAAGAGGATATGAGGAGGTAAAGGAAGGATGAAAGGATGGAAGGACTTAGAAATAGGCGCAATTACCAAGGCAGGAAGCGCTGATGAGTACAATACCGGTTCATGGCGGGCATTCCGGCCTCAGTGGATCGAGGAGAACTGTATTCAGTGTCTTTTCTGCTGGATTTACTGCCCTGATTCCGCAGTGACCGTAAAGGACGGCAAAAGGGGAGAGTTTGATTACCTCCATTGCAAGGGCTGTGGCATCTGTGCCCGGGAGTGTCCCGGCAAGAAGGGCAAGAAGGCGATAGTAATGGTAGAGGAGGGCAAATAAATGGGAAAGAAACTTGCTGTTACAGGAAACCAGGCCGTTGCTGAGGCCATGAGACAGATAAATCCCGATGTCTGCGCTGCCTATCCGATAACCCCGTCCACCGAGGTCATGCAGAGGTTTGCATCCTTTGTTGCTGATGGTAAGGTGGATACGGAACTGGTTACGGTGGAGAGTGAGCACAGTGCGATGTCTGCCTGTATAGGGGCGGCTGCTGCAGGAGGCCGCGTGATGACAGCCACCAGTTCCCAGGGGCTTGCCCTGATGTGGGAGATGTTACATATAGCCTCGGGCATGAGGTTCCCCATAGTCATGCCCCTTGTGAACAGGGCGCTTTCAGCGCCTATAAATATCCATGGGGACCACTCCGACGGAATGGGCTCACGGGACTGCGGCTGGATCCAGCTTTTTTCCGAGAACGGTCAGGAGGCCTATGACAACCTCATCCAGGCGATACGGATTGCAGAGCATGATGATGTCAGGCTTCCTGCAATGGTCTGCATGGACGGCTTCATAATAAGCCACTCCATAGAGAGCATGGAGTACCTTCCGGATGATGTGGTCAGGAACTTCATAGGCGAGTTCAGGCCCAAAAATCCCCTTCTCGACATAGAGAATCCTGTCACATACGGTCCCCTTGTGCTGCCTGATTTCTTCATGGAATTCAAACGGCAGCAGCATGAGGCGATGCTTAATGTGAAGGATGTGGTCCTTGATGTTGCCAGGGAGTTTGAGAAGATATCAGGCCGTGGATATGGCCTTTTCGAGGCATACCGGCTTGATGATGCCGAACTGGCCCTGGTGATACTCAACTCAGCTGCCGGGACTGCAAAGGATGTTATAGATGAGTACCGGGAGAAGGGTATCAAGGTCGGCTTGCTGAAACCGCGGCTTTTCAGACCGTTCCCTTACAAGGAGGTTGCCGAGGCCCTCTCCAGTGCCAGGGTGATCGGCGTTCTCGACAGGGCGGATTCACTGGGTGGATTCGGGCCCATGTACATGGAGATATCTTCCGCCATGACCACGAATGGAGCAAAACCCCTGATGATAAACAAGATCTACGGGCTTGGCGGCCGTGATTTCATGCCTGAGCATGTAGTCCAGGTTATCGACGAATTAAAGGAGATAGCCGAAACAGGAAATATCAGGCTCCAGAAGGATTTCCTCGGGGTCAGGGAGTAAAGACCACAGGTTAAGATCAAGGTCAAGGATAAGAGATAAAAATGAAAGTTAAATCAACTCAACCAATAACCAATAACGAATAACCAATCAACAGGTTTATTTCGAAAGGAGTTTGGCTATGAGTACAACGCCACTGAGATTAAAGGAATTGTCAAAAAAAGATGAGCTCCTCACAGGAGGGCACAGGCTCTGTGCAGGTTGCGGCGCTCCCATAGCGGTAAGGCAGGTGCTCCTTGCTGCGGAGATGCCGGTGATAGCCTCCAATGCTACGGGTTGTCTGGAGGTCTCCACAACGATCTATCCCTATTCAGCCTGGAAGATCCCCTGGATTCATACCGCCTTTGAGAATGCGGCAGCCACCATTTCGGGGGTTGAGGCCATGTACAGGTCATTGAAGAAGCAGGGAAAGATCAAGGAAAGAATAAAGTTCATAGCCTTCGGCGGAGACGGCGGCACCTATGACATCGGGTTCCAGAGTCTCTCAGGGGCGATGGAACGGGGTCACGATATAGTTTATATCTGTTATGACAACGGGGCCTACATGAATACCGGCATCCAGCGTTCGAGCGCCACTCCTCTCGGGGCCAATACCACAACAAGCCCTGCCGGATCAGTGATTCCAGGCAAAGTCCAGCCGAGGAAGAACCTGACGAAGATAATGGCCGCCCATGGTATACCCTATGTGGCCCAGACCACACCGGCCCACTGGCGGGACCTGATGACCAAGGTGAGAAAGGCCCTCGATGTTGACGGCCCGGCCTTCATAAACGTCCTTGCCTCCTGTAACCGGGGATGGAGAACTCCTACTGATACGACCATAGCCGATACAAAAATGGCGGTAGAGACGTGTTTCTGGCCCCTCTACGAGTATGAGAACGGGAGGCTTACAATAAACTATAAGCCAAAGGAGAAGAAGCCCGTTACTGAGTTCCTGAAGACACAGGGAAGGTTCAAGCACCTCTTTTCCCCTGAGAACGAGGGTATTCTTGAACGGGCACAGGAACTGGTCGACAGGGAATGGGAGGCCCTTCTGAGGGAAGAATCCCTGTATAAGTCAGAGGAAGAGAAGGCATAACCTTAAAGAGGACCGGCTGAGGTATGCCCCCAGCCTTGAGAGCATGGATAAGCAACTGGGAGGGCAACTCTTTGCATATTCAGGGGTTTTCTGGTATAGTTAAATGGATGGTAAGCGTATCCCCCGTGGTCTTGTGAGGGGGTCGAACGAGTGAAGGATAGTTCTTGCAATAGATTTCCTGCGGTCTTACCACAGGAAAGATCAATATCCCTTAATGTAGGGAAATAAAGAAACACCTGGTGGGGGTATGTCAGAGTTTGTGATGTACGAGCCGGAGTTCCGGCGTATCGAGGAGGAACTGAAGAGGCTCTTTCAGCAGGCGAATGCAAAGCTCGTCTTCCTCGTTGACAAGAACGGCCAGCTGATCGCCTCTGCCGGGGATACCCATGACATAGATACCACAGCACTTGCCTCACTGACGGCGGGAAACATCGCCGCCACGGGAGGCATTGCCAAACTTCTGGGCCAGAAGGAATTCTCCATACTCTTTCACGAAGGTGAGAAGGACAATATACATATTTCTCTCATCGCCGACAAGGTGATACTTGTGGTGGTCTTTGATCAGCGTTCTTCCCTCGGACTCGTCAGGCTGCGGGTGAAAAGGTCAGCGGAGTCCCTCACACGGGTCTTCCGGCAGATGGAAGACAAGACAAGGGTGGCCCGGGAGGAAAAGGTTGAACCTTCGCCCTTTGCCGAGATAACCGATGAAGACATTGACCAGCTTTTCAGATAGGAACGGCAAGTGTCCTTTATAAACTATTCTACAAGAGAAATAAACTGCAAGATTGTCTATTACGGTCCCGGGCTTTGCGGCAAGACGACCAACCTCCAGTTCATTTACAAAAAGACGATGCCTGACCAGAAAGGGAAGTTGATCTCCCTTGCCACTGAGACTGAAAGGACCCTTTTCTTTGATTTTCTCCCCCTTGCACTCGGTGATATAAAGGGGTTCAAGGTGAGGTTTCATCTCTATACCGTTCCCGGGCAGGTCTTTTATGCTGCAAGCCGGAAGCTGATCCTCAAGGGTGTGGACGGTGTTGTCTTTGTGGCTGACTCCCAGATTGAGAGGATGGACGCCAATATCGAGAGCCTCGAGGACCTGAAGATAAACCTTAACGAGCATGGTTTTGAGCTGGAGAGGCTTCCCTACACGATCCAGTACAACAAGAGAGACCTTCCCAATGTTGTCCCCGTTGAAGAGATGAACAGGATACTGAATCCCGATGGCTCTCCCTGGTTCGAGGCGGTGGCAACGGAGGGTAAGGGTGTTTTTGAGACACTGAAGGATGTGGGTAAACAGGTTTTAGTTGAGTTGAGGAAGAGTTATTAAAGGCGGTTCCACGCAACAAACGCAATTAACGCTATAAACGCAGAACCCTGAACGCAGAACGTCGAACGTAGAACATATCAACGTGTCGTATCGACCTGTACGCTTTCTTCTCGACAGTCCCGGCGTTAATACCTGACTCTCAGTGCCTCCGGATG
>WFTX01000165.1 GCA_015485235.1 Nitrospirota bacterium
GCAGGCCATCCAAGGCAGCCATACCCCAAAAAGTCTTCGACTTTTCGGGGGCCCCTGCTCAGAGGCAGGCAATCTACTTCACCTTCCTGGTGAAGATCATAGATTGCCTGAAACCGCTCAAACCCTATGCCCTCCTGCCCTTTATTGTTGGGGTATTTTTTCTATCGGCAATCTGGGGAGGGAACCCTTCCTTGACAAAGGATTTTTTGATATGCAAGAATTCTAAAGAAGATACTGAAAATCATTATCCATGAATATGCATAATGAAAAGGATATATTTACCGACTTTCTCGCCAGCCGGAAGCTCCGGATGACGCCACAGCGCGGGTTGATACTCGATGTATTTCTCAGGACCAAGGCCCATATAACATCAGAGGAACTGTACAACAAGGCAAAGAAGCGGGACAGGTCCATCGGCCAGGCCACTGTTTACAGGACGCTCAAACTCCTTTCCCAGGCAGGCCTTGCAAGGGAGGTGGATTTCGGTGATGGTGTAGTCAGATATGAGCACGGCTATGGTGACGAGCATCATGACCATATAATCTGTGAGAGATGCGGGAAGCAGATCGAGGTGCTTGACGAGCGGATCGAGCGTCTCCAGAAGAAACTCGCCGCCAGGCATGGCTTCACCCTCACAGGTCATTCAATGTATCTCTACGGTATATGCAGGGAATGCAGAAGGAAAGAGGAGAAGGGGTAACCTTCCGCACGGGTTCCCTCAGGGACGGCAAAGTAGTGGCCGAGCTCCTGAGAGGGGTCCGGGACGGAAAGGTCCCCCGGTCTGAGAGACCGCGTGACCTTTCCCGACTATCCCTTGTTGGTGCCGATCTTGAAGGTGTTGATCTTTCAGGTATGGACCTTAGCGGCTCTGACCTGGGCAATGCAAGGCTGAGAGGGGCCCGTTTATTCAAAGCTAATCTCTGCGATGCCGTCCTCAGAAAGGCAGACCTTGAAGATGCTGAATTGAGCGGGGCTGATCTTTCCGGGGCCGACCTTGAGGAGATAAAGGCAAGGAATGCCGGTTTCGGCATGGCGAAGATGGCCAGGACAAGACTCTTTCAGGCGGACCTCTCCGGTGCGACCCTCACGATGACCGACCTCTCCCAGGCTGATCTCAGGTGCTGCAGGCTTGAGGGGGCAAGATTGAGGGAGGCGAAGATAGCCGAGGCTGACCTTTCCCATGCCGATCTCAGGAATGTGGATATGTCACTCTCAAAGGTGCACGGCTCTAACTTCACGAATGCCGACCTGAGGGGTGCAAGGCTCAGGCAGGTGAGCGGTTATGACTCCGCAACCTGGATAGGAGTTGATATCAGAGATATCAACTTCTCCGGTGCCTATCTGATGAGGCGGTTCATCATGGACCAGAACTTCCTGAAGGAGTTCAGGGAGAGGAGCAGGACAACAAAGGTCTTTTATTATATCTGGTGGATAACCAGTGATTGCGGGAGGAGCATGGCGAGATGGTGTGCCTGGACATTGCTTCTGCTGGTACTTTTCGGTTTTCTCTACATGGTTACAGGGGTTGATTACGGGGAGCACCGGACATGGCTTTCGCCTTTTTATTACAGTGTAGTGACACTCACCACCCTCGGTTATGGTGATGTGGTGCCTGCCGGGACGGCAGCACAGATTGTCGCGATGATTGAGGTGGTGACAGGGTACATCATGCTTGGCGGTCTCCTGTCTATTTTTACAAATAAGATGGCCCGGCGGGCTGACTGAGGTGGATTGATTCTTAAATTTTCCCGGAGAAAAAAGAGTAATCCCCGGGAGGAACTGAGGGATCTCCTTCCCGGATATGAACTCCCGAGTTTTCCGGCAGCGGTGATGAATGTACTATCATTGCTGAGAGATCCGGAATCCTCAATGGTGGCCATCACCGAGTTGATAAAGGTTGATCCGGGGATGAATGTGAGGGTTCTGGGCACGGTGAATTCCGCTGCCTTCGGCCTTGCCTCCAAGGTGAGCAATATTCAACATGCCGTCACTCTGCTTGGAAGATCAAGGCTTGAGGCCATTGTTCTCTCTCTTGCGGTCAGGGACTCCTTGCCCAGGGCGAAGGCCTCCTGCTTTGACACCGCCGAGTTCTGGAAGACATCGGCAAGACGGGCAAGCCTGGCAAGGCTTCTTGCACACAAGCTACATCCGGTGACGGAGACGGAGTCCTTTACGGCAGGACTGCTCCAGGACATGGCGATGCCGGTGCTGGCGGATATCAAAAAGGAGGAGTATTGCAGCATCTTAAGGGAATACTATGAGAGCAGGGCCATCTGTATAGAGGAATTAGAGAGAAAGGCCTTCGGGTTTGATCACCAGATACTGGGCGGACTGATGGCAGAGGAATGGGGCCTGCCTGAGTACCTTGTTCATTCCATAGCCAGTCATCACGGTGGAAGTGATGAAAAGGGGGTTGATCCGGCCATATACCTTGTCTCGTTACTCCGCGAGCATGATAACCCTGAGGGGAATGAGCTGCTGCTGAGGGTTGCAGAGAATGATTACGGCATCAGGAAGGATGAGATGATCGAGGTGATCAAGGCGGCCTTTCAGGATGCAGAGGAGTTTTCGGAGCTTATTACCTGAATTTTCCCCTTCTTTATAAAACCTGAATTAAGCGATTTTTTCATAAGAACGGGCAAGTGAAGGCGTCTCGTAACCCCGTTTTAATGCAATGATGATTAAATTACAAAAAAGGATGATAATCAACCTGACGGGTGAAAGACCGGGCAGTTGGTGTGTGGATAAAGCGGTATTGCTCAAACGGGGATTACTCGCCTCCTCCACCTGCCCCAAAAGGGTATCCTGGATAATATCAGGATAAGAATCGTTCAATTCAGGTACCAATAATTTTACAGCAGATCTTTCTTTTTTGACGCCTCAAGGAACAACCATGCAGACAGATGAGATCAGGGAAAAACTGAAGACCCTTCCTGCCCGCCCCGGGGTATACATCTTCAAGGGTGAAAGAGAGCGGGTCCTCTATGTGGGCAAGGCAAAGAACCTCAAGAACCGGCTCAGGAGTTACTTCCAGCAATCGGCCAGGCTGGAGCCGAGGAAGGCAAAGATGATCCGGAAGGTCCGGGACTTCTCCATAATGGTCACTGAAAACGAACTGGAGGCCCTCGCCCTTGAGGCTAACCTGATCAAGGAGTACCGTCCCCGATACAATGTAATCCTGAGGGATGACAAGAACTACCCCTATCTCAGGCTTACCCTGAGGGAGGAGTGGCCCCGGCTTGATGTGGTGAGGAGGATAAAAAGGGACGGTTCCCTCTATTTCGGCCCCTACATTCCCGCAGCATCTCTCTGGGAGACCCTTGCATTCATAAGGAGAAATTTTCCCATCCGGCCCTGCAGATACAGGCTGGACAGGCCGATGAGGCCCTGCATCCAGTATCAGATGAAGAAATGCCCGGCACCCTGTGCAGGCCTGGTTTCCCGGGAGGAGTATATGAGGATGGTTAAGGAGGTGGAGCTATTTCTGAAGGGGAGAAAGGACGATCTCATTGCTGACCTCGAGGAGAAGATGTACAGGCTATCGGAAGAACTCCGGTACGAAGAGGCAGCAGGCGTCAGGGACAGGCTGAGGGCTCTGAGGATAGCCTTTGAGTCACAGCGGGTTATCTCTCCTGATCTGGGTGATCTTGATGTGATCGGGATCTACGGTGACGGGAGGGATTCAACCGTTCAGGTCCTCTTCGTAAGAAACGGTCTGCTCACAGGGGGAAAGGGTTTCTTCATCAGGGATACAGGCGATATGCCCCTTGGTGAACTCATCTCATCGGTCCTGGAGTCGTTCTATTCAGGAGACCTGATCATTCCACGGGAGATACTGGTCCAGGAGGGCCCTGAAGAAGAGGAGTACCTCACCCGGTGGCTTTCGGACAAGGCACTGAGGAAGGTGAGGATCATACAGCCGAAAAGGGGTAAGAAGAGGGAGCTTCTGGAGATGGCGGTCAGTAATGCCGAGACAGCCCATCTTGCAAGGAAGGGAGAGATGGTGGAGGGGATTGAAGCGCGGCTCCGTGAACTGCTCGGACTGAGAAGGTCCCCCCGGTCAATAGGAGCCTTCGATGTATCCACCACGTTCGGGAGCTATTCCGTGGGAGCCTTTGTCTGGTGGGAGGAAGGGAATTTCAGGAAGGAGTTTTACAGGCACCTGAAGATTCGCCAGACCCCGGGTATTGATGACTATGCGATGATGGAAGAGACCGTCCGGAGGACGGTCAGAAACCTGGGAGGACGGTTGCCGGACCTGATAGTTATAGATGGCGGGGAGGGACAACTGAACCGGGCCGTAGTCGGGCTCAGAGAGGTGGTTGATGAGACGGATATGCCTGAAGTGATAGGGGTTGCCAAGAAGCCGGACCGGGCTATACTCCCGTGGGGCGAGACTGTCCCGCTCCGCTCCGGGGGGCCGGAGGCCATGCTTCTTATCAGGATAAGGGACGAGGTCCACCGGTTTGTACTCTCCTTTCACCGGAAGGTGAGAGGGAAGGGGCTTCTTGAGTCCCGCCTTGAGCGGATCAGGGGGGTTGGGAGGAAACGAAGGCTTGCCCTCCTGAGGAGGTTTGGCTCAATTGACGCGATAAGAAAGGCATCCCTTGAGGATCTCGCAAAGGTAGAGGGGATGAACAGGGCTGTGGCAGAAGAGGTGTTAAAGACGCTCAGGGAAAGATAGCAAACATCAGGCCCGGCAGGGGGCATCCCCCCGGAATCACACCGGATTCACCCTCCTACCATAGAAACTGCCCTGGAAGTCAATCGGCAATTTACGGTTTCCCTCCAACATTTCCATAACCTGTCCGATTGTGAGATAATACACAGGCAGGGGGCAGCAGATGTCCCCTCAGTTTCTGCCGGTCCGGTCTGAAGGAGGAGGCTATGCCCATTTTCGGGGAGTTGTTCATCAGTGAGATCCTGAAGAAACCCGTCCTTGATATCAGGGGAGAAGAGATAGGGCTTCTCCGGGACCTTGTTGTGATCAAGGGTGAGACGCTCCCCATAGTGAAAGACCTGATCGTCGGACGGAAAAAGAAGACCTATCAGATCCCCTGGGAGACAATGAGCATCTTCAACAGGCGGATAATGGCTACCACCCTTGTGAAGGACGAGGCCCCGGAACATGAGGTGACTGATGAGGAACTCCTTGCCGTGAGGGACATCCTTGACAAGCAGATAGTGGATGCCACAGGGGCGAAGGTGGTCCGTGTAAATGACATAAAGCTTGAAGGCTACGAGGGGAAGGCGGTGCTTGTGGCCGTTGATGCAGGGATGAGAGGGATCCTCAGGAGGCTCGGGTTTGAGAAAAAGGGCGGCGAACTTCTCCGCCTCTTCAAGGTGGAGCTTCCCCAGAACCTGATAGGCTGGAATTACATCCAGCCCCTTGAGCCCAAGCTGAAGACCATCTCGCTCATCGTTCCAAGGCAGATGGTCTCAGAACTCCATCCCGCTGATATAGCGGAGATAATCAGTTCCGTCTCCCGTGACGAGGGGGCGAGCCTCTTCAACGATCTCGATCTGGAGACTGCTGCCGAGACACTCTCAGAACTCGAACCTGAGGTGCAGACAAAGATAATCGAGGAGATGGATGAGGAGAAGGCATCTGATCTGATTGAGGAGATGCCACCGGATGAAGCAGCGGACCTCCTTGGAGACCTCCCGGCTGAGAAGATGAAGGCCATCCTTGAGAAGATGACCCGTGAGGATGCCGAGGACATCCAGGAACTCCTTGAGCACGAGGAGGACTCTGCCGGCGGTCTGATGACAAACGACTTTGTTGCCTACCCCCCTGAGATGACCATTGCCGATGCTATAAGCCGGTTCAGGGATGATGCAACGGAGATTGAGGCGGTCTATTACATATATGTGACTGATCCTGATGAGCGTCTCCTCGGTGTGCTTTCACTGAAGGAACTCCTCCTGGCAGATCCCTCTGTCCGGCTTGAAGATATCATGGTAACAAACATCAAGGCGGTCCAGCCCGACGATGATGAGAGTGTGGTCGCCGCCGCCATCTCCAAGTACAATCTTGTAGCCATACCTGTGCTTGATGATGAGGGCGTTCTCCTTGGAATCGTGACTGTGGATGATATAATAGACAGGATACTCCCTCCCAAGGCGAAACGAAAACGGAAGAAGGTATAGGCTTCTTACTGACTTCCCTTTAGAGGTTTCCAATGAGAAGGCATCTGAAAAAGATAGGGCTCTTTCTTTCCGTGCTTGGTCCCGGAATCATCACGGCCAACATAGACAATGATGCAAGCGGGATAACCACCTATTCCGTGGCAGGGGCCCGCTATGGGCTTGGACTCCTCTGGACCCTTATCCCCACCACGGTCTCCCTCATAGTCGTGCAGGAGATGGTGGCCCGGATGGGGGTGGTGACCGGAAAGGGGCTGTCCGACCTTATCAGGGAGAACTACGGTGTGAAGGCGACGTTTTATATGATGCTGGGACTGTTTGTGGCCAACCTCGGGACAACGGTGGCAAACCTCTCGGGCTGGGCAGCCAGCATGGAGATCCTCGGGTTCAGCAAGTACATGATGGTGCCTTTCGGAGCGTTTCTTATATGGCTTCTCGTTACAAAGGGGACATACCGGTTTGTGGAAAAGATCCTCCTTCTGGCATGTATAATCTACTTCGGCTATGTGATTGCAGGGATCATGGCAGGGCCGGACTGGTCCGAGGTGACCAAGGCCCTTGTAATCCCC
>WFTX01000166.1 GCA_015485235.1 Nitrospirota bacterium
GAAGATCCTGGAGTTCCTCAGGGAACTCAGGGAGAGGGGGAAGAGCATTGTTATATCATCCCAGGACGGACAACTGCTTTCCGAGGCGGACCAGACCTTCCAGCTCTCAGACGGCAGGTTGGTTGAATGATCCTCAACCTCTACTCCATTGTCTATCTATTCAGTACCGTCCTCATCGGAGTCCTTTCAGTAATTCTTGCCGTTTCAAGTCTGAGGGCCTATGTTTCTTTAAAAAGGCAAAGGGCTTTATCAGATCACTTGCAGGCAAGAGGTTACCTCCTCCTGCATATCGCCCAGGTCATACTGGTGGCAGAGGCCTTCACCCTTCCCCTCTTCTACATGACCCTCCAGTCCTTTGTCTCTTATATCCAGGGGGCCATGTGCATATTCGGCGTAACCCAGGCCCAGGGGAGACTCTCAGGTATTGTACAGATTCTGAAGATCTCCATCTTCTTTTCCATTGGATGGTGGTTGCTTCTTGACAGGCTGGATAGCAGGACTGAAAGCTCCCCACTGTACAGGAGAAAGACATTCTTCCTCTTTTTTATAAGCACACTGATGGTTCTGGACAGCCTGCTTCAGGTTTACTATATTGCGGGTTTTGATGTAGAGGTGGATGTGGCCTGCTGTACGACTGTATTCGACCTCGCTGACAGGAAGACCTCTGTAATCTCTACATCATTGCTGGGTGAAAACTATCAGACAGGACTGTACCTTATCTACTATCTGAGCAACCTCATTTTTATGGTCCTGCTGTGGTTGAGCTGCAGAAGTGCCTCCAGAAGGAAGAACCTGTCCCTGCTGCTCTCGATTGCCTCTGTCTTCGCAATAGTCAATGCCTTTATTACCGTGGTTGCTTATTTCGAGATCATAGCCCCGGATATAATGAATATCCCTGAACACCACTGCATATACTGTATGTGGCAGTACTCGCCTCTGAGTGTCTTGTTTACCTTCCTCTTTATGCTTGGCACATTCATGCCTCTATGGGCACTGCTGCTTTACGTCTCCGGAAGACATCTGGAAACCCACCGCCACTTGATCCCCCTTATCACGAGGCTGACCCTCGCAGGCATTGGATTTGTAGGAACAGCCATTGTTCTTCAGACTGCCCTGATGTAGCGCCTGAATGTAACTAAAGTTACTGAATCCTTTCCGGTGTTTCTATATAATTTTAAAAATGGCAAACCATATCAAAAAGATACTCCTCTGTGTTGACAACAGTGAGCTCTCCAATGTAGCTGCCGGCACTGCAATCACACTGTCGAGGGCCCTTGGCAGTGAAGTGGTGGAGGTGCATGGCTACAATGCCAGGATGCACGAGGGTGCATTCAGGATCATGGAGCCCGTTATCCCGTCAAAGTACCAGGATGAGGCCCGGCTGAACAAACAGCGAAAGGGCCATAAGAAACTGATTAATATGGGTCTGGAGAGCATATCCCAGACCTATGTCAAGCCGATAGAGGAACTCCTGGACGAAGAGGGGATATCTAACAGATCCATAGTGAGGGAGGGCAAGAACTTCAAGGTCATCAACGAGGTGATCCATGAGGAAAGTCCGGATCTTGTGATCATGGGCTCCTCAGGTTTTAATGCAGCAAAGGAGGGTTTTATAGGCAGTGTATGCCTGAGGGTGTTAAGGGATAATAACAGGAATTTTTTCATCGTCAAAGGGCCTGTGAAATTCCGGAAGCTTGTAGTCTGTCTCGATGGCAGTTCCTCTGCTATAGATGCCCTGAGGACTGCTGACTTGCTCTCAGAACAGTTTAATGCTGAGCTTCATCTCGTTTATGTCTTTGATGTTGAGCTCCACAGGGAACTGTTCAGAAAGCTGAAGGATTCGGTTGCAACACTGGAGGGGTTCAACTTCAACTCCGAGGAGCAGGAAAAGATACATGATGAGTTCATTGACAGGGGCCTTGAGAACGTAGGGAGGATGATAATCGAGCGGGCAGTGCAGGAATGCGGGATCACGATACCTGACAACATGGAAGGCTGGGGGCCTGCGGTGCAGAGGCGTGTCTTCAAGAAGGTCATGGCAGGACATATCTATAAAACAATATGTGACTATGCAAGGGATATCGAGGCTGATCTGGTTTTCACAGGCAGGACGGGCAGACACTTCGTAGATGGGATTGATATCGGATCAGTAGCTGAAAACGTTCTGAGGTTCTCACCATGCAGTGTGTTTGTGACAATGCACAGGGAGTTCAAAGGATGGGAGATTTAGAAAACAGACCTTACATTGTCTCATGGAATCTCACAAGGAGATGTAATCTTCTCTGCCCCCACTGTTACATTGATGCAGTACCGGACTCGGCAGAGGAGCTGACCACTGAGGAGGCAATGCTGGTCATAGACGAACTTACCTATCTGAATCACAACCTGATGCTCATCTTGACCGGTGGAGAGCCCATGTTGAGAAGGGATATCTTCGAGATTGTCTCATATGCCAGTGAGAGCGGCTTCATAACAGTGATGGGATCCAACGGGACAGTGCTTGATCGTAATGGCATCACCGCATTGAGGGAGGCGGGACTCAAAGGGATCGGAATAAGCATAGATTCTTCACGGAAGGAATATCATGATGCTTTCCGCGGTCTTGAAGGCGCCTGGGATGCCTCTGTAGAAGCACTGAGGCATGCCTCTGAGAAAGGCATTGAGACGCAGATTGATACAACCCTGACAGACAGAAACATTGATGAAATCGATTCCATTGTTCAACTGGGAGTGAGCCTTGGAGTGAAGGCTGTAAACTTTTTCTTCCTCGTCTGTACAGGAAGGGCGATGGAGACGGAGATCTCCACTGAAAATTACGAAAAGGCCCTGCGGAAGATATTAAAACTCTACGACTCGGAAAGAAGGCTGATGATCCGTGTCCGGTGTGCCCCCCATATCTACAGGATGCTTTATGAAAGCGATTCAGGGCTTTACAAGGGCTCCCGGGGTTGTCTGGCCGGCCGGCATTACATGAGAATAGATCCTGTGGGCAATGTCACACCATGTCCCTATATGGACCTGCGTCTGGGCAGTGTAAAGGAGAGTTCCCTGATAGACATATGGGAGAAGTCTTCTGAACTGGGTCTCTTGAGGCTCTCAAAATACGGAGGCCGGTGTGGAATATGTGAATACCGCGAGATATGCGGAGGCTGCAGGGCAAGGGCCTATGTTGAGACAGGGGACCTGCTCGGTGAGGACAGCCTCTGCAGCCACGTCCCCGGGGAAGATGCCGTTGTCAGACCTGAGGAATCCCTGAAGTCTTCGCTTAAGTGGGAGCATTCTGCCGCTGAACGTATAAAGAGGATACCAGCCTTCATGAGAGGAAAGATTATAGAGATGCTTGAATCCAAGGCATTGGAAAGGGGGATGAAGGTGATAACATCGGAACTCATTGACGAGTTTAAAGGCTATGGCCATCATGAAAAACTTATTGAAAAACACAAAAACCTTTCCAGAAGGAGCCGGAAATGAAGGTGCTCAATACGACATCAATCCCTGCCGTCTTTCTTGAGTGGCTCGTCTCTTCAAGACAGGATTTCATCAGGGATCTGGTCGGTGGAAGGCCTCTGAGGTATTTCTCTGCCCATCTTCCAGTTATGACTACCTGGAATGATAGGACACCCTTCCCTGTTAATATGACAGTCAAGGGGATCGGCCTTCTTCCGAAAGATGAGAATCTCGGGGACTGGATTGACCTGTTTGAAGCGACAATAGCAGAGGCAAGGGGCATGTCCTGGGAGGAAAGTCTTCCAAAGAGAGTGAAGGCAATGCAGGCCCTTTACAGTGATGTCGGAACTTTCAATCCTGCTGTTTTGGGAGGACTCGAAATCTTTGAAGGAACAGCCTTCAAGAATCTGATCGAGAAACCCTATGCCTCTCTGCTGTATGTAGGGATGATGAAGACAGAAGGGGGGTTACAGTATATAAGTTTTCAGGTGAATGGAAAGGTGGAAATCCTGAATAAAGACAGCATCTATTACAGGTACCTCCTTGCTGCAAGAAAACTCTTTGAATTCGACAAGTTTCATCTCTATCAGCCTGACTATCCCTTTGGTTACCTTATTCATGTAATGGAGGTCAGAGACAAGTCTCCATGGAGCAGAACGGGAAAGCCAGGCCACAGGAAGCCTCATAGTTAAAGTTTCTCAAACCTTCTTCCCAGGGATTACAGCAAACCTGCTCCTCCTGCCCTATGTAAGCAACTGCTTCAGGGGCAAATATGATCTATATCATAGATATTTTCCCTGATAAAGACGACAATTAAGATACAGACCAGGAAGGCAGAAGAATATAATGACAGGTTTGAAGGAAGAAATTGATTCTCTGGCCCTTGAAGCCATCGGGGACAAGAAGGCCTTCAAGCATGTCATCTCCCTTCTCTATGATGTGGAAATGGAAAAGAGGCTTGCTGCTGCAAAGGCCCTTGGAGAGATAGCGAGGATAAGGCCTGATATAATCAGAAGGAGATGGGACCGGATATTCTATGCTTTTGATGATACCATGAGCTGCTGGGGTGCGGCAGAGGCCCTTGGCGAGATCGGCAGGAACATGCCGGAGATAAGGGGAAAGATCCTTTTGCTCCTCAGGAAGTTTGAAAAGGACGAGACAAGCTGCCAGGGTTATATCTGGGCCATCTGCAGGATCGCCCAGGTAGACATGGAGCGGGCCCTGGAGTTCATGCCAGAGATTGTGGGGTTCATAAACGAGAAGGATGCCTGCCTGAAGTCGCAGGCGATATGGGCATCGGGGGAACTCAGGATCCAGGATGCCCTTGAGTCCATAGAGAAAAATATCAATGACATGAGAGAGGTAAAGATTTACACAAGCGACTCTGTAGAGAAAACCACTATCAGTCTCCTTGCAAGGAAGGTCCTGGAGGAGATCAAAGCTCAACCACTGAGGAGATAAAAATGAAAGAAGATGAGATGAACAGCGGCCTCTTTGATAAGACAGATATTACCGATGACGATATCTATGAGGCCATGAAGGAGATCTCCGGATTTATTGACATAACCCCCGGAGACTTCAAGGAGTTATACATAAGGGCGTATCGCCATGCCGTGGAAAGGCTCCTCACCTCTGTAAGGGCAGGTGATATCATGACCAGGGATGTGGTATATGCAAGGCAGGATACGCCCCTGACCGAGGTGGCCAGAATGATGGGAAACAAGGGGATATCAGGGGTTCCAGTTGTTGATGCATCCGGGAACGTGATCGGCGTTATCTCTGAAAGGGACTTTCTTTCCAATATGGAGATTGAAGGCGTCGGCAACTTCATGACCCTTCTGGCAGAGTGTCTCAAAGGAAAGGGCTGTCTTGTTGTGAGTATGAGGAGGGCCGCTGCTAGGGATATCATGCGATCTCCCGCCATTACGGTAACCGAGGATACCCCTGTCATTGAGATATCACGCATCCTTTCCGAGAAGAACATAAACAGGGTGCCTGTTGTAAGCAGCGACGGTAAACTGGCAGGCATAGTCTCAAGAGGCGATATTGTTGGTGGCCTCAGAAGGAGGTAAAGGGGTTTGAATCTTTCCCGGTACTTTGCAAAGATGACTGGAACAACCAAGAGCCCGCCCAGGGTGAGTGTTTCAGAGATAGTATGGTCATGGATCGGCGCATTCCTTGGAATTGCAGCAGTGGCGTATATAAACTACAACATTATTGAAAAGACAGACCTTGTGATGATAATAGGCTCCTTCGGGGCTTCGGCGGTCCTGCTCTACGGTGCGATAAAAAGCCCCCTTGCACAGCCGAGGAACCTCATGGGCGGGCATGTGTTTTCAGCAGTAATCGGGGTGATCTCATACCAGGTATTTCATTCCCATATGTGGGTGGCATCAGCCTTTGCAGTGGCAACGGCCATTGCATTCATGCATGCCACGAAGACGCTCCATCCCCCCGGTGGAGCCACTGCCCTTATCGCAGTAATCGGGAGCGAGAAGATTCATAACCTCGGTCTGCTTTACGCCCTGATTCCCGCAGGCGCCGGGGCCTTGATAATGCTTGTCGTGGCCCTCCTTGTCAACAATATACCGCGGACAAGAAGATACCCGGAGTTCTGGCTCTGAGGCTACCACCACCGCCAGAGGGATATGACAAAGATGATCAGGAAGACGAAGACAAGGTTCATGTAGGCAAAGAAATAGAAGACCCTTTCATGGAGGGGCCTTTTGATCGTCTCCCGGCTCTCTATCAGATTCCCGATCTCAGGCATCCCCATGATCCTGTCTTCTCCGTGAGGCGCCTGTTTTATGGCATCGGTGAGATCAAACCCTGCCAGGTGCTTACGCATGTGAGCGCCGCCTTTCCAGAGCCTGCTCCCTGAAACATCGTAGATCCTGCCCTTGTAAGCCAGATATGCGGGCCTGTCCTCCTTCCCGTCAAACTGGGCAAGTTCTTCAATGGTCAGGTCCTGCTTGTGAGCCTTTATCGCTTCCATCTTTTTCTTCCTCAGCCTGGGGCCGATAATAAAGGTCACCACTGCTGCAGAGGCAAACATGATCAGAAAGAGCAGTATCTTTACTGTCAGAAGTATCCCGAACCTTGTATGAAAGAGCACCCTGAAGGAGGGGACCCTCGCAACGGTCAGGAGTGTGCCTGTCACCCCCATTATTATCATTGAACCCCAGCCAAGAAGGAGTTCACCCTTTGGAAGTCCCCTTGCTGCATAGGCAGGCTTCAGGAGGAGATGGACATAGAGGATCGCACCGAACCAGATTATTGCCGTCATCATGTGGAGGTATCCGATTATGAGTCTTACGATATGCTGGGTTGTCGTAAGCGGTCTGTAGAGCCCCTTGATTCTCAGGTCATTCCTGAATATGTCTCCCTCCTTTGTGAGGGGGCCGCCACCTGCAGGGTCAATGTGGCAGACGCCGCAGGCCCTTCCCGTCTGCCGGGCGTACTCCTCAGTGGCGTGGAGGCCGGCCGGCAGGAAGACCAGCAGAATAACGATTATACTCAGAAGGTTCCTCATCGTTGTCACCAGGGCTTTCATAGATTAGGAAAGTGAAGGGGGGTCTGTCAAGTCAGGCGGCCTTCAGCAGGGGGCCTGCAAGCTACTTCTCAACTTGCAATCTTTATCGAATATCCTCTTGCTGCAGGAGCCGGTCGCAGACCCCGCAGGAAACTATAGAAACACAGATTGCACGGAGGGGAATAGGCAGGTTTTTTGACTTCGTGATCTTTGTGTTCTTCGTGGTGGAACAAGAAAAATTGGTTGAGATAGAAAGAAGTCACCACGAAGAAACACTCAATGGCGGGGGCGGGTCATCGATACGATCAAGATCGATACGATCAAGTCTGACCGGAACCCGGAGGAATAGAGCCTTTTCCCTTATTTACAGGAATTATAAAAAACTCCCAGCCAGAGACTTGCAAGAATACATGCAGCGATGGTTGATGAATATGCATAGCGAGCGCATTTTTAATCGTATCGATCCCCATGGTCTTGCCACGGGGTTAGCGAGCGAATGTAATGAGATAAAAACTTCCTTACGGTACGGACTCGTATCGAGCATTTCGAAGATACCCTGCGGTCTTGCTTGCCCGTATCGTGGCCGCAGGGTATCTTCATTATACAAGCAAGTTTGACCGTTTATGTGAAGTAAAAAGTTCTGAATCAGAACGGAATGGATATGAATAAGTTCTGTTGCAGAACCAATCAGTTGAAAATATCTTAAAAAAGTTCTATAATAGAACTATGAATCTGGAGAGAGTTCTTGAAATAGCTGAAGAGACCCACCAGAGGCTTAAACTTTCCTTGCCTGAACGGACAAGGCCCTTTTACGACAGTACAGAAATAGACAACCTGCGAGCCCTGCTGGTATACGGACAGAGGGGGGCAGGCAAGACCACTTTTTTGCTTTACAGGACAAAGGACAAACCCTTCCTTTATCTCTCAGCAGATAATCCTCTGATAGCAAGCCTTCCACTCTACGAGGTGGTAAGGGGAGCCTTCAATAGAGGCTATGAGGGAGTAGTACTGGATGAGGTGCACCATGCAAAAGACTGGAGCGTGCATCTGAAGGCCCTTTATGATGATTATCCTGAAAGATACATCTGGGCGAGTGGAAGCAGCAGTTTGCTTATAAAAAGCGGGGTCGCCGACCTTTCTCGCAGGTTTGTTCAGTTTAGAATCCCGCTTCTTTCTTTCAGGGAGTTTATATTTCTTAAGGAAGGTATAATTTCTGAGCCTGTTGAGCCTTTTAATATTAAGAAGGAAACTATCAACCTTACCAAGGAGTTAAATATTCTTGGGCTTTTCAGGGAATACACAAGTTCTGGCACAAGGCCTTTCTTCTTTGAGGGACAATATTGCAACAGACTTAAGGGGATAGTAGAAAAGACCATTTATTATGATATACCCTTCTTTGTCGCATCTATACACAGTAACCATCTTAGACTGATGAGTGCAATAATAGGGTATCTTATAGGTTCACCTGTGCCAACGGTAAATGTTTCAGGTCTTTGCACCGAGTGGCATTTAGGCAAAGAAAAGCTCTATCAACTGCTCAGTGTGATGGAATCGGTTGAACTTCTAAGAATAGTTCGCCGCAAATCAGACAGAAGCGTTTATTCAAAGGGTGCAAAGATGCTTGTAAATGACCCTTCCATCTACCACTGCTTCAATGGAAATTCAGGTAGCGCAAGGGAGTCATTTGTTGTATTTGCCCTTTCGGAAAGATACCAGGTGTTTGCAAGTTCAAAGGAAGAGGATTATGATTATCTTGTAGATGGAATAAAGATTGAAGTAGGTGGTAAAACCAAAAGCAGCAAGTCGGCAGAGTTTGTTCTCAGCGATGACCTTGAACTTCCCGTGCGAAACAGGATCCCTCTCTGGATGCTCGGGATGATCTGGTAGAGATGGCATTTTCCTGAAAGGGGTCACCTATTAAAAAGGCTTTTGTCAAGCAGGCAAAATCGGTTATCTCCAAATTAGTTGGTCTCAGTGAAAGCATTTTTGATAACAAGGCTAACTCTGCCGCCGACTTGTAACAGAAGATGTGCAACTGGCTCTGCTTACATCTTAGAGTGAAAAAAGAAGATGTAGACCTGTCAAATACGCCTACCGGCCTGCCTTCTCTGCCACCTGTATTCTTGTTACAGCCCTTTCAAGGGCGGCCTGGGCACGGGCGAAATCCACATTCTCCTGCTTTTTCAGGAGTTCCTCGGCCCTCCTCATAGCCTCCTTTGCCCGTTCCACATCTATGTCCTCGGCCTTCTCGGCACTGTCGGCAAGAATGAGCATCCTGTCGTCGGCCACTTCGGAGTAACCACTGTTTACGAAGAGGTAATTCGTGGAACCTCCCTTTTTATAAATC
>WFTX01000167.1 GCA_015485235.1 Nitrospirota bacterium
TCACTTCAGTCATTATGGCCCTGGAGACCATGTCCCTCGGAGCAAGGTCCTTTATGGTAGGGGCATACCGCTCCATGAACCGCTCCCCCCTTCCGTTTATAAGTATGCCGCCCTCACCCCGTGCCCCTTCGGTTATCAATATACCAAGTCTGTAAAGCCCTGTGGGATGGAACTGAAAAAACTCCATATCCTCAAGAGGAACCCCCCTCTTATATAATATCCCAAGACATTCTCCCGTACTTGCATAGGCGTTTGAAGTCGTCTTGAAGACCTTGCCATAACCGCCTGATGCGATAACGGTGGCCCTTGCATTGAACTTATGAATCTCGCCGGTCCTTATCTCCAGGGCGATCAGGCCGTGGCACCTTCCGTCTTCAATCACTACATCGAGCACATGGAACTCCGGAAAAAAATTCACCCCCTGGAGCTCGGACTGCTCGAAGAGTGCAAAGAGGATTGCATGGCCCGTCCGGTCCGCCGAGTAACAGGCCCGTCTCACCGGAGCGGCACCGAAATCCCTTGTATGCCCCCCGAACCGCCTCTGGGCGATCTTTCCCTCCGGCGTTCTTGAAAAGGGGACCCCGAGGTGCTCAAGTTCAATCACTGTCCTGATGGCATCCTCACACATCACCTCGATTGCATCCTGATCCCCAAGGAAATCGCTCCCCTTGGTTGTATCATAGAAATGCCATTCCGGGGAATCGGGCTCCTCATTCCCAAGCGATGCGGCAATCCCCCCCTGCGCCGCTGTTGAATGAGACCGGGTGGGATAGAGTTTGGTAAGCACCGCCACCGAGCCCTGGAGGGATGCCTCAATCGCTGCCCTCAGACCAGCCAGACCTGAGCCCACGATGACGGTGTCGAACTGATGGTCCATCCAGTAATTATAACCCTATAAATTTTATTTATGCAAATGGCTCGTCTCCCCCAAAAATGCCGATTGACTCATCAGTCAGTTACAAGGCAGGAGGGTATAGGCTTCTCGCCTCATTCTCGCAGGCCATCCATGGCCTGCTTCGAGGCAGGCAATCTACTTCACCTTCCTGGTGAAGATCATAGATTGCCTGAAACCGCTCAAACCCTATGCCCTCCTGCCCTTTATTGTTGGAGCATTTTTTCTATCGGCAATCTGGGGTCTTCCCATGAAATGCGTGGGAATTCCAAGCAATACCGGAATGGGCAAAGAGACAGATTCATCGTATATCTCACGGTCTGAGAAAGTGGAGATCCATGAATAATCCGGGCCGGGGCACAAATCATGGTATGCCCCGGCCCTCTAAAGGTGTGTACTTTAAATTGCCAGCATTTCCGCCAGTTCCAGACAGTCCATGCTTTCCCTCTCCTTCTTACTGCAGAGCATATCCATAAGATCCTCTTCCGGGGTCTTGATAGGCTGTATTCCATAGTTCTCCACAAGGAAGTTCACCACATTCGGGGTAAGGAAGGCCGGGAGACTCGGTCCAAGCCTGATTCCCTTTATTCCGAGATGAAGCAGTGTGAGCAGTATGGAGACGGCTTTCTGCTCATACCATGAGAGCACAAAGGAGAGGGGCAGTTCATTCACCCCCACCCCGAAGGCCTCGGAGAGGGCCTGGGCGATTCTTATCGCCGAGTAGGCGTCATTACACTGGCCCACATCAAGCAGCCTCGGTATCCCGTCTATGTCACCAAGGTCCTTGTCAAAGAAACGGAACTTGCCACAGGCAAGGGTGAGTATCACGGTGTTCCTTGGTGCCAGTTCCACAAACCTTGAGTAGTAACCCCTTTGAGGTTTGATGCCATCGCATCCGCCAACAAGGAAGAAGTGTCTGATCTTTCCGGCCTTCACCGCCTCTATGATCCTGTCAGCAACCGACAGGACAGCATTTCTTGCAAAACCCGTCATCACCGTCTTGCCGGGAACATCCTCTTCAAATCCAGGCAGTTCAATGGCCCGTTCAATCACAGGTGAGAAGTCGTGATTTTCTATATGAGCTACACCCGGCCACTGCACCGGACCTGAGGTGAAGATATTGTCTTTATAAGAATCCAGTGGTTTCTGAATACAGTTCGTGGTCATTACTATGGGACCGGGGAACTCTGCAAACTCCTTCTGCTGGTTCTGCCAGGCCGTACCATAATGCCCTGCAAGGTGCTTGTACTTTTCGAGTTCAGGATAACCGTGTGCCGGCAGCATCTCACCATGGGTATAGATATTAATACCTCGGCCCTCTGTCTGTTTCAGTAACTCCTCAAGGTCTTTGAGATCATGCCCTGAGACAAGGATGGCCTTACCCTTCCTTGCACCAAGAGAGACCTCGGTAGGTACTGGATCACCGTAGTGATCTGTATTGGCAGCATCGAGAAGCTCCATTACCTTAAGGTTCGTCTCACCGCACTTCAGGGCGATCTCTACCCAGCCATTAAGGTCAAGGTCCCTGTCAAGCATGGATACAAGGGCCTCATGCATGAATGCATAGACCGCGTCATCCTCTTTCCCAAGCACACGGGCATGAACCGCATAGGCGGCAACACCCTTGAGCCCGTACATCACCGTATGCATGAGGGAGCGAATGTCCGGGTCATCATGAAGTGACTGTATACCGTAGAGCGATGCCTGATCAGCCATCCCCTGTACATCCGGTGCCGGGATAAAATCAGTGGCATCGTTTACAATCGAAACCTTGATCCTCTCTCTCAATCTCTCTCTGAGTTCAACGGCCTTCCTCACAAGAGAAGCCACACTCTCGTTGTCAAAGTTCACGTTGGTCAGAGTGGCAAAAAGTGCATCGGCAGTGAAGGCATTTACCTCCTGGTCTGTAATTCCCTTTTTCCTCGCCTCAACCGCATATACAGCAAGCCCCCTCAGGGCATGCTCAAGCAGGTCCTGGAGCGCTGAAACCTCCGGTGCCTTTCCACATATTCCGATCTTCGTACAACCCGTTCCCTTTGCCGCCTGTTCACACTGATAACAGAACATAAAGAACCTCCTTTTCAGGTAGAAATTTACTGGATGCCAATGCATCTTCTGTCTTAACGATACAATAAAGTTTCAATTGTCAACAATGATGTAAATCATAACTTTTGGATAATGGGACCAGAAAATCAGCGAACGATCAGGAGGAGGGCATAGGTGGGGGGGAGTGGTTGCTGTGGTCCCATATCTTTTATAGCATTAAGGTATACTAATAGAGAGTTTCAGGGGGGTATATAACAGAAATGAGCGACAGCATGAGCAAACGGAGGAGACTCAAGGACCTGCTCCGGAGCGGGAAGACCCTTGCCGCCCCTGCCGTGTATGACTGTATAGGTGCAAAGATAGGGGAACAGGCAGGATTTGAATTTCTCTTTACAAGCGGCTTCGGGGTTGCTGCATCCCTTTACGGGCTTCCAGACCTCGGGTATCTGACATCAACGGAGATGCTCGATGCCGCCCGGCGGATAGCCAGGTCAGTTAACATCCCCGTGATAGCAGACATGGATACCGGGTATGGCGGTCCCCTTAATATCATCAGGCTCGTTCAGGAGGCGATTGATGCCGACATGGGAGGTATCATCCTGGAAGATCAGGAGTGGCCCAAGAGATGCGGTCACCTCCGGGATAAACGGGTTATTGAAGCAGAGGAGTATCTGGAAAAACTGAGCGCCGCCGATTATGCAAGAAAAGGCGAGGACTTCACAATCGTCGCCAGAACGGATGCCCTCAGCGTTCACGGACTGGATGAGGCGCTCCGGCGGGGGAAAATGTACCTTGAGACAGGTGCCGACATACTCTTCGTTGAGGCCCCCGGATCGGTTGATGAACTTCAGAGGATAGCAGAACACTTCAGGGATGCGACCCTTCTTGCAAACATCATCGAGGGTGGCAAAACCCCTGAGTTATCTGTTCAGGAACTCGGGAGCATGGGCTACAGGATCATCGCCTTCGCCCTTACAGGACTTCTCAGCACATCGGAGGCATTGATGAATACCTTCACCTCCCTTCTCAAGGAGGGAAGACCTGGAAAGGTTGACTTCACTTTCGAGGATATCAAGGAACTCCTCCACGTGGAGGGGCATATACTCCTTTCAGAAAGGTTCTCCCTCAAGAAGGACTGACCTTCACCTCCTCAATCACCTCTCCCTTTTCGTTGAACCTGCATGCCCTCACAAAGGGGTCATGATAGAAGGTGAACCAGGCCTCTCTGCTGATCCCCTCCTCTTCAAGCCTCTCCTTCAGGTCAATCACCTCAAGGGGATAGTTGTCATAGGCCATCACCCAGAGGGGATTGAAATGGACATGGGTGGGCAGGAGGTCTCCAAGATGGAGGGCGCATTCACCTTCACTCTCGATCCTCACTATCTGATGCCCCCTGTTATGCCCTCCTGTATAACTCAGGGCAACTCCAGGCAGGACCTCCATCTCCCCATCGACGAGACTCAGGTTCCCGCTCTCCTCTATACCTTCAAAATTTACGGGCCAGAAGGTGTGGGCTGATCTTTTGTTTGGTTTTTTTACATCTTCCCATTCCTTCTTCTGGATAAGATAGCGGGCCCTGGGGAATGTAAGGGTCAGATCATCCCCCTTTCTGCTCACAAGCCCTCCGGAATGGTCGAAATCGCAGTGGGTGAGTATCACATAATCAATATCATCTGCACTCAGCCCCACCATCCGGAGGTCATCAAGAATCCTCCACTCATCCTTCTGATTGAATATCTTTCTCTGTTTCTCCGTAAGCTTGTTCCCCAGACCTGTCTCAATAATCAGGTTTGACTCCGGGGTTCTTACAAGTATGGGATGGGCGACAAGGTTGATGTTGTTTCCCCGGGACGGAGGATATTTCTTCTCCCATAGCACCTTTGGGACTACACCAAACATCGCACCGCCATCAAGCTCGAAGGCTCCCCCGTTCAGCCAGTAAAGCTCGTATTTTCCTATACGAATCATATCCGGTCTCTCTGCCATGGCATTCTCCTTATTATGAGGTCATTGTCGATAACCTTTTAGTTGTATAAATTGTTCCCCATCGGCAGGGGTTTACACTCACGGAGCCTTCCCTGCCTGTCCAGTTATCCAGGGGTATGCTCTGAAATTTTTCATTATCAACACCTGATCGTTCAAGAAGGCGCTTCCCTGTGTCGGCCCGGCGGAAACCGTCCGGTCTTCTCTACCCTAAAACCCTTCTTACTACTGATCAGGACTATTAAGGCGCCGTCCATAACAGACTTTCTCTACTCAGACACGACCGGAGCTTCATAATGAAAAATTTCAGAGCATACCCCCGGAATCAACCATATTCATCTCCCTGAACCACCTCTAAGTTAGCTGCCCTTCTCAGTCTCAAAAAACAAGCAGAAATGCAGATAATCTCCTTGCGCTGTAAGGCCCCTGAGGGCCCCCTGCCGGACCTCATGTTTATGCAACGATGAGGTCACGTCATTGGTCATTTCTTGCATTCAACCTTTCCCGCCTTATACTTCTCCCCCGCTATCCGCTGCTCGCTACTCCTTCTTATTTTAGCCGGGCGCTTTTATTTTAATGAAGAGCCCTCACGCAGAAAGCCTATGCCCTCTTTGAGGAATATTCCGGAATTCGGGTTATACCTTCGGAGCAGGCGGGGTGTATGCCCCTGCCCTGATAAAACCATACTTGGCAAGATATATCCCCACAAGCTGGAGCATCATGGCAGGATAGACCAAGGCCTTTGAAATTCCGGAAAGCTCACTAAAAACAACCATCACTGCAAGAAGGGCTATGGGGATCAGAAGCCCCCCTGAGATCGCCCCGACCAGAAAGAATGCCCCTCCTCCATCCTTAGTAGCCGGATGGATGCCCAGCAGGTACATAACCGATACGCGTTCTGCATCGCCGTGGAGGGACTTGATGACAAGGGCGGATAGCATAATGACAAGGACCGCAATGAGCAGGAGAAAGTCAATCCTCAGAAGCATCCTGGAAACTTGCTGTTCCAGAGAAAAAGCGGCTCCCATGAGCAACTGAACCGCTATACCCCCCATAATCCCCTGAAGGAAGAAGAGTGTCGGCTCAACGGCAGATCTCCAGAAGGGTATGGCCTTTACAAAGGAAAGCATGAAACCCGGATAGGCAAGAAACAGGAGGGCACTGACGAGACTCACCCACTTACAGAGAAAAATCAGTCCACCCCACTCTGCACCAAGGGCTTTCAGGATGATAAAGACCGATGAGGAGATTGTAAAGAGGATGTTGAAAAGTATTCCCCTGCTTATCCAGGAATGCCGGATGTTCAGAAGACCCCGCCAGAAACGCTCCATCTTGCCAAGATAAAGCAGATGGGTTACTCCATACCCTGCAATGTTCATGATCAGCGAGGCCCAGAGACCCGGCAGAAAATCCGTAAAGAGGGACGAGATATACAGCCCCGGACTCACGGCACCAAAGAATATGGCCGGCATCAGCATCTGGTCCCTGAAGCCCCGTTCACCCCTTCCTGCCCAGTCCCTCTGAAATATGAATCCTTCTCTCATTGTCCTTATCATGGTCTCACTCTCCTTGACAGATAATATATTGAGGGTCTTGTTCCCACTTCTTCCTTTAACCTGAAACCCTTTCTCTCCCTGATCAGACGGCTCACCTTGCTCTCCGGATCATTCAGGTCCCCGAAATAGAGGGCCTTGCCGATGCAGGAGATCACACACATGGGAGTGGCATCAGGGTCTTTCCCTGGCTCAAGCCCCCTTCTGACCCCGTCGTCTATCCTCTCATGGCAGAAATCGCACTTGTCCATCGTGCCCACCTGGTGTTCAGCATACCTTTCATTCTCCCAGGTATTGCCGTTTTCCGGGAAATACCTCCTCTCAACGGCAATAAAGCTCCTTGCCTGATAGGGACAGACAATTGCACAGTACCTGCATCCCATGCACTCATCCTGGTCCACCGTAACGATCCCGTCAGGCCGCTTCTTGGTCGCACCGGTGGGACATGCCTTCAGACACTCCGGCTCATCGCAGTGCATGCACCGGATGGGCAGGTAGAACCTCTCGACCCGGGGATACTCGCCCTGCTCCTCTTCCACAACCCTGACCCTCACAGTACCGGGTCCAAGGCCGTGGAAGACCTTGCAGGAGACGGTACAGGTCTGACATCCGAGACATTTCTTCAGGTCTATGACCATCCCGTAGTGTTTCATCTCCTTTGACTCTCCGGTATCTACAGGAAAATCCTCCAGCCGCTCCAGTATATTTTTCATCTCCCATTGCCTCCGTTTCCGGGTTTGTATATCCGAACCTTCACGATATCGGCACTTGAACCACCTGCATCAAAGAGTTTCTGGTTTGGAAACAGGAACTCATTCATGTTGGGGATATCAAGGTCCTTTGC
The DNA here is from genome assembly GCA_015485235.1 of Nitrospirota bacterium. Classification (GTDB taxonomy): domain Bacteria; phylum Nitrospirota; class Thermodesulfovibrionia; order Thermodesulfovibrionales; family JdFR-85; genus WFTX01. The sequence goes on from WFTX01000167.1 coordinate 7,319, forward strand.
AAATGGGACTGCCCAGTTCCCGAACTGCCCTGTCACCAGAACGGTATCCGGCCTGATTCCTTCCCTCACAATCGCCTTTGCAGTCTTCTTCTTGACGGGTGATTCAATCACCACCTGATCACCGTCAGATATCCCGAGTCTCTCAGCCACAGATGCATTTATCACAACCCCTCCAAAGCCCGTCACATAACTGGCCGCCTCAGCCATCAGGGGCAACGATGCATTGCTCCCCCAGGCATACTGCATGCTTCTCGTATTCACCATATAGAAGGGATACTTTTCCGGATCATCCCCTCTCTCCCTAACAGCCTCTTCCCAGAGCCTGGGATAATCCTCGCAGTGAGGGAGGGGCTCGTATTCCCTGAGCTGTTCCTCCCACCAGTCAACCCCCTTCTCCTCAAGCCTTCTTCTCAGTTCCTCACCTATCACCTTTAGCCTGCCCTGATAGGGTATCTCGTAACGGAGCCCCCACTTCACCATCACCGGATGAAGAAAGTGCCTGATGAATGGATAGGGTACGGTGAAATACCCGTTCTCCCTGAACCACTGAAGGTCCCGCTCTTCGGCACCGTTCGTAAGGAGCCTGACCGATGCCCTGCAGAGACGGTCCCATATCTCCTCAAGGGAATACTTCCTCTCGGGATCGAGGGAGTAATTATAGTTCTTCCCCTGAAGCCGTACACCAAGCATGATACCGGCATTGATCGCCTCGTTGTATTCCCTCAGTATCCCCACACGGTCGGCAAGCTCGGTGCAGATCTCCGTCATGTCCCTGGTGTCATACGGTGGAGGCGCACCGGGCTGGCGGAGGGCGAAGCCATATTCCTCCCAGTATGCCTCGGAGTGGGTTGAGGGGCCTATCCGGAAGAGCTGGAGCCCCTCAAGATCGGTATGTTCCGGAAGAATCAGGTCGGCATACCAGTTTGTCTCATCGATGGTGTAGCCAAAGGCCACTATGTAGGGAAAGTCCTTCGTGGTCTCGTGCATCATGTCTGTGTAGTACATGGACATGTTGGGGTTGGTCCTGTATATTATCCAGACATCAGGATAGGTTGGCTTTTCCCACCCGTCAGGGTTCTGGCTGTACCAGAGCCAGGCATGGGGGACAGGTGAGAGAAAGGGTGACCATCCTGTATTTCCCACAAGCGGAACGAGCTCGGTATAGCGGGACCTTGTCTTGGGGAGGTCCTTTCTCCTTTCGGTATCGGTCGGGTTCAGGAAGTTCTGGAAGAACCCGTCCTCTCCGGGCCAGATGCTTGACCACCTGTCGTGATGAGGCCTGTTCAGCCTCTGGGAAGCCCCTATCGACCCACCGGCAACCTCCAGGGAACCGGTGAGCATGGCAAGAACAGTTCTTGCCCAGCAGGCCTGATAACCGCCGGGGCCGTTATTAATCGTCTTCCCGAGTGTTACGGCAACAGGCCGGAGGGGTATCCGTTCACCATTTATCTCTATCTCCTCCCCTACGAGGGCATTGTCTACAAACTCACGGGCTATCCTTCTTATGGTAGATGGAGGGAGGTCACAGAGCCTTGCCGCCCACTCCGGAGTGTATTCTTCCATATGCCGAAGGAGGAGTTCAAAGGCTGGACTTGCTTCCACTTTGTCATAAACCCACTCCTCCCCATCGGGACCAATCTCCTTCCCGGCTACTGTAAAACTTCCTGTGAGGGCATAGTCCTTTATGGATGGATCGTTATAGACAGAAGCCCTCTTTTCTACTGGATCCCATATCAGAACTTCACCACTTTCCATATCCCTTAGGTAGTATCCCTTAGGGCCTATCAGGTAGGGAGAGTTTGTTCTTTTCTTGATGAAATCAATATCACAGACCTTCCTCCAGTCCATCTCATGGAGGATGGCATGGATCATCCCGTACATGAAGGGGGCATCCGTCTTTGTTCTGATGGGTATCCATTCATCTGAGGTGGCGGCGCTTACGGAGAGATGGGGTTCAACCTGTACCCGCTTGTAGCCTCTCTCCCGGGCATCGGCATGTCTCATCGCACCGGAGACACCTGCCGAGGCATTCGTGTTATGCCCGAAGGAGAGGGTGAAACGGTTTCTTGGTGTATCGGCAGCAACGATAAAGGCCCGATGCCAGAGCTCACCGTACAGATGCTCTGAATGATAGCACTTTGAGCCCTCTCCTCCACCGAGTGTGAAATCTATGGGGCCCCAGGCCGAGAGAAAGGCAGGAAAGGTACCGCCGTAACCAGCCGGGGAACCGGCCTCTCCCATTGAGACGGCAAGCCTGGGATAGCCCTTCTCATCGAGGAGGCCCTTTTCCCTGAGTGCCCTGAGTTTCCCGGCGAGTATCTCATAGGCCTCTTCCCAGGAGATCTCCCTGAAGCCCGGGTCCTCATCCTTCCCCTTTCTGGGGTTGGTCCTTATCAGGGGGGCCTTGATCCTGTTGGAGTTGTACATCTTCTGCACAAGCCCGTAGGCCTTTACACAGACCCTACCCTCACCAGGGCTTATCCCTGCACAGTCAAAATCAGGTTCAATATGCCTGACCATATCCCCTTCAACCACCATATGGAATGGATCGGGACCGTTATAGCACTGGAAACAGTATGTCTTGACCTTCTTCATGAGTTCTCCTTTACCTAAATAATTAAGTCTTCCACTTGCATCAAATTCCATGGTCAAGGCCAGGGGTATCCCCTCACGGAGACTTCCGGCAAGACCTTTCCGCGCCATCCTCAACCTTCAGGGCTCCCTCCTGGTTAGATTCAGATGCGGTGAGCAGGTACATCTTTTCAATATACAAGCGGAATGCCAATAATCCCCTTGCGTTGGAAGATCCGTGAGGGGATACACCTGGCTGGCCTCCTGTCTTATGTAACGTTAAGGCAAACATGATTTCAGCCCTCTGAACCGCTCAAACAGCCTGAACCGCTGGAACGGTCTGAACAATTTTCTTCTGCACTGAAAACCCCCTCGGATAGGGAGCATATTCCAGCAGGAAGGCAAGAAATCCCATCAGCCCTGTCTTCAGCATCTCCCTGATGTAGATATCCCTGAGAAAGTCCGGGATCTCCTCTTCAGACCGTCCGGAAGCCCTGATGATGTCCGCCCTGAGCCTCTCGATCATATGCTGAAACTCCACCCCTTCCCTGAACATGGCCTTTATCTTCTTCCGGGTATCCTCTATCGCGGATACGCTCCTGTCTATAAAATCCCTGATCGGCAAGCCCGCAGGCCCGAAGTGCGGGGTAAGGATCTCCTCCGGACTGAACCTCTCAAGTGAAGCAAGAGAGGCCATCTCGTCGTTTATCTCAAAAAGTGGCGGGCTTCCAGCCGGGATGTATGTCCGGTTCAGATCAGGATACTGAAGGCAGGAAAGGTCCCCTGTAAAGAGAATATCTGCCTCTCTGTCATGGATGCAGATATTGTCAGGGGAATGTCCCGGTGCATGAA
>WFTX01000168.1 GCA_015485235.1 Nitrospirota bacterium
ACTCCTGATGAAGAGCTTCGTATCAGGCAGATACTGCTTCTCAAGTCTCCCGGGAAATCGAGAGAGGCAGTTGAGAAGCAAGCAGCAGAGATCATCAATGAGTTTAAAAAGGGGGAACTCTTTGAAAGCCTTGCAATCCGGTATTCCGAAGGACCCAATGCAAAGCAGGGAGGAGACCTCGGGTATATCAAAAAGTCAAGTCTTGCCGAGCCCTTTCTCGAAGCACTGGATGGGCTTGAGCCCGGACAGATAAGCCGGGCATTCTGGACAGACCGAGGGTTACACATACTTTATCTGGAGGACAGGATAAAATCATTCGATGCCCTCAAGGACAAGATCCGGGAAAGATTAACTGAACGGAAGTTCCGCCAGAAGTTCAGGCAGTGGATGAAGGCACTGAGAAGCAGAGAGTTCATTGAGATAAAGCTCTGAAAGAATGAAAAACATTCTGACCATAGCCGGTTCCGACCCGACGGGAGGAGCCGGCATCCAGGCAGATCTGAAGGTCTTCCACTCCCTTGGACTTCACGGACTCTCCGTAATAACCGCCATAACCGTCCAGAACACAACCGGCGTGAAGGACATCATGCCTCTACCCCCTGAAGCTGTAAGAGACCAGTTGAGTGCCCTTCTTGAAGACATGGAGGTCTCAGCAATAAAGACGGGGATGCTTTATTCCAGGAGGATATCCACTTCCATTGCAGAGACTTTGAAAGGCCTCCCCCCCATCCCCCTTGTACTTGATCCAGTAACCGTGTCATCTTCAGGGAAGGTTCTTACAGAAGACGAGGGGATTGAAGGTGTAATCACACCGCTTCTGCCCTTTGTTACTGTTATGACACCGAACATTTACGAGGCCCAGCTGTTGACGGGTATCACCATAACCGGCACTGATGACGCCAAAAGGGCTGCCAGGGAGTTGACCCGCAGGGGGCCCAGTGCGGTGATAGTAACGGGAGGTCATCTTGGTCAGGAGAAGGACATTCAGGATATATGTTACATGGAGGGAAGGTTTTATGAGATGGAGGGAAGGAGATATCCGGGGGAATATCACGGTACGGGCTGTTTCTTCTCATCCGCCCTTGCTTCTTACATAGCCCTGGGACAACCAATCATGGAGGCAGCAATGCATGCAAAAAAGCTGACGACCGATGCAATCGGGAAGGCCTTCCGCCCTGGAAGGGGCATGGGGATTCTGAGGACCTGACAATGAAGCAGAAGACCTTTTTCGTCTGCCAGTCCTGTGGCCAGAGGTCTCTGAAGTGGCTGGGCCGGTGTCCTGCCTGTAATGAATGGAATACCCTTGTCGAAGAGGCAGCTGAGAGTGTCTCAAGGAAGAAAAAGTCCCCCTCGGCCACTCCTGTACCTCTTAGAGAAATCACCTTTACCGCCGGCGAGAGGAGGTCAACTGGGATAGGAGAACTCGACAGAGTCCTCGGTGGAGGACTTGTTCCTGGTTCTCTCGTACTCATCGGCGGGGATCCCGGTGTGGGAAAGTCGACCCTTCTTCTACAGGCCGTAAATGGCTATCTCTCCGGAAACAACTCTTCACTGTACATCTCCGGCGAGGAATCAGCCCCTCAGATAAAGCTCCGTGCGGGGAGGATGAATATAGACTCTGACAATATTCTTATTCTACCTGAGACATCACTGGAAAACATCCTTTCAGCCATGGAAGAGACCGGTCCTGCCGTTACAGTAGTGGATTCCATCCAGACCATACATAGTGAAGAACTCTCCTCTGCGCCAGGAACGGTGGCCCAGGTCCGGGAGTGTGCCGCAAGGTTGATGGAGACGGCAAAACGGCTTGAAATTCCTACCTTGATAATCGGCCATGTGACCAAGGAAGGTGCGATAGCCGGTCCCCGGGTGCTGGAGCACCTCGTTGATACGGTCCTTTATTTCGAGGGTGACCGGTCCCACACCTACCGTATTCTCAGGGCAGTAAAGAACCGCTTCGGTTCCACCAATGAGATAGGCATTTTCGAGATGACCGACAGGGGGCTGACGGAAGTCCTTAATCCCTCGGAGTTATTCCTCAGCGAAAAGACTACTGAAGTGCCCGGCACTTCGGTTACATCAACGATTGAAGGGACGAGACCCATCATAGTGGAAATCCAGGCCCTTGTCTCACCCACCTCATTCGGAATGCCCAGGAGAACCGCCATCGGTGTTGACTACCAGAGAGTGAACCTCCTGATAGCGGTACTCGAAAAGATCGGAGGACTCCAGCTTGGTCTGAACGACATCTATGTCAATGTTGTAGGCGGCCTGAAGGTGATCGAACCTGCCACAGACCTCCCTATTGCCCTCTCGATCGCCTCATCCCTTCTTGATATACCTCTTAAGCGGGAGATGTTAGTCTTTGGAGAGATCGGCCTCTCCGGAGAGATAAGGAATGTGAGCAGTTCAGAACAGAGGATAAAGGAGGGTATCAAGACTGGATTCAGGAGTTTCCTCATGCCCAGACAGAAGAGGGAACTATCAAAGATGGATGAAGCAGCCGAATATCATGAAGTTGAAGACATACATCAGGCGCTGGAGATACTCAGGAGGGACTGATCACCCGGCTTCAGCCCCAAGGCCCAGATCAACGGCTACCGTATCAAGGACATCTCCGTCTATATCCTTCCTCTTCAACAGGAACCCCTCAAGAAGGGCATTGTCACAGAGTGTATTGATGAGTCTCGGTATCCCCCTTGAATACTTGTAAACCTTCCTCATCGCATCTTCAGTGAAGATATCGTTCCCAGCACCGGCGATATGAAGTCTGTGCCTGATGTAATCAAGGGTGTTTTCCTCGGTTAGTGAGGTAAGTTTTATCCTTACGGCTACCCTCTGTCTTAATGGCTCGTCAAGGGAAAGGACATCTTCCAGTTCAGGAAGGCCGAAGAATACAAAATTGGCAAGCTTGCCCTCCGATGTCTCCATATTAAGGAGCCCCCTGAATTCCTCCATCAATTCCCTGGAGTTCAGCATCTGGACCTCATCAAGAAGTATGACCGCCTTTCGTCCCTCCTCGTTAATCTCTCTAAGCCTCTCGTAGATCTGTCCAAGGATCTCCAGCTTGTCAGTCTTAATCTCCTCAACGCCAAGCTGCATGGCAAACTTCCTGAGGAGCCAGTCGGAACTAACCGACGAATGGATTACCACAAGAAGGGCGGCCTCATATTGTTCCTCCTCAAGTTCATCGAGGAGACGCCGGGCAAGGGTGGTCTTCCCCGTTCCGATATCACCGATGACCACAGCCAGACCTCTCCTGCTGTCAATGGCATACCGGAGCTTCTGGAGGGCCTCATAGTGCTGGACACTGTTGTAGTAAAACCTGTTATCTACAACATTGGTGAAGGGGTGTTCCTTGAGATCATAGTATTCAAGATATCCCATATTCAGATATAAGAGATACGATCCTTCTTGGATTTTTTGCTATCCTCTTCCTCGGCAACCTCGACATCATCTCCCGCCTCACCGGTATTCTGTCTCAACTGGTTAATCCGGTCACTCACATTACGGAAAGAAGAATTCCAGCCATAAACTTCTATGTAGTGGTTCAAGGCATTCTTCAGATCTCCGTGCTTCTCATATGCCTCTGCAAGGTCGTACCTGAGCCCCCAGTAGGATTCATCCCTTTCAGTCATCCCCTTGAGGGCATCAGAAAATACCTCTATAGCCAGTGAGTAGAGTTTCTTCTCCATGTAACAGATGCCGAGCATTGTCAGCACATGAATTTTACGCTCAGGATCATTCCTTGCCATCTGGAACTCCTTTATGGCATCATCAAGCAACCCCATCTCCTTGTAGGCAATACCAAGGTTGTAATGGGTCTCGTAATCTTCTTCTTCCAGTTCCTCGGAGATCCCCTTTTTGAATTCCTCAAATATCTCAAGCACCTCTGTATCAAGACTCGGCTCAGGGGTCTCTTCGATCGTGGTCCCATCTATCTCCGAGACCTCTTCAGTCACCCCCTCATAAATCTCTTCTCCCTCCTCTTCAGAGACAGAGGGAGCCTCCTTCACTGGAGCACTCACTTCACCTGATTCCCGGAGGGAATCTTCAGGCTCCTCCTCGGCAGAACCACCGATCTCCTCCATCCTCCTCTTTATCTCCTCGTTTCCTGGAAACGTCCTCAACAGTCTCCTGTAAATGGTCATTGCATCATCATATAGGCCCTGGCGTATGTAAAAATCGGCTTCAGCCAGTTCCTCCGAATACTCCGGGAGCCTGCCCTGGGGAGGCTCTTCTGCAACATGGGACTCTTCTTCCATCGCATCAAATCCCTCCTCGAGGGCACTACCCTGGAATTCAGGCTCCAGCTCCTTCTGGGACGAGATGCCACCTTCTGACTTGGCAAGCTCAAGGAGGCGCGGATCTTCAGGGTAAATGTCAAAGGCTTCCTTCAGGACCTGTTCCTTAAGTTCTATCCTGCCTTCCCGTTCAAAGAGCCTTGCCATTATCAGGCACTCCGTCACAGCTGACTCCTTGTCGTTCCTTTCAAGGTATATGTTCTTCAGCCTCCTGTGAACTTCGAGGTTCTCCGGCTCCTCCACCTTCAGTTTCTCAAGCACATCAAGGGCCTCATCAAGAAGGCCGTACCTTACAAATATATCAGCATCACCCAACTTTTCATCCAGAGTCTTCTCAGTCTTCTCCTCTTCAACCCTCTCCTCATAGCCGAGTTCATCTTTAAGGGAGTTGATCTTTTCCCGTACTCCAGGGTGATCGGGGGAAGCCTTTTCAGCCTCAGTATAAAAGCTGAGTGCCTTTTCACTGTCACCTTCCTGAAGTTTTTTATCACCAAGCAGGACAAGTTCAGCAGCAAGAAGTTCATTCTCACCGGTTTTCCTGTAGATCTCTATCAGTTTTTCCGCCGTCTCCTCAGGAAGGCTCTCCCTGAATCTGCCCAGAATTTCGACCGCTTCGTCAAAATCACCCCTTTCCATAATCGAGTCCAGGACTATCCCGTAAC
>WFTX01000169.1 GCA_015485235.1 Nitrospirota bacterium
CCTTGAGCATAGAGGAGTTTGGGAGGATAGCGGACCTGCTTGCTGAGGCATCTTAGAAGTCGATGCTTTTGGTATATTGGTATATTGGTGTATTGGTTATTGGTTATTGGACAAAGGCCGTCATTGGTTTTTGCTTTTCCCGCCTTCACGCTTTAACGCTTTTACGCAACAAACGCAATTAACGCTATCAACCGCAGAACCCAGAACGTCGAACGCAGAACGTAGAACGTATCAACGTTGAACCTACCCGCTCCACGCTTTCTATTGACCTCGACATCAGCCTCTTTTTCCAATGGCGGAGAGGGGGGGATTCGAACCCCCGGTGGAGTTGCCCCCACAGCGGTTTTCGAGACCGCCGCCTTAAACCACTCGGCCACCTCTCCTCTTCCGGAGAAAGAAATCCCTCAAAAGACCTGCCGCCTCTTCTTCCATGATCCCCTGAACCACAACGGGCCTGTGGTTGAGCCCCTCCCCGGAAAGTATATTATATAGGCTCCCCCCGGCGCCACCCTTTTCATCAGTACATCCGAAGACTACCCTATCAAGCCTTGCATTGATCACCGCACCTGCGCACATCGGGCAGGGCTCCTTTGTAACAAACAGCTCACAGTTACTCAGCCTCCACCTCCCAAGCAACCTCGATGCCTCCCTTATGGCAAGCATCTCTGCATGGGCGGTGGGATCATTCAGGGTCTCTCTCATGTTATGGGCCCTCACGATGAGATTCCCGTCATGGACGATCACAGCCCCTACAGGAACCTCGCCCTTCTCACGGGCCTTCAGGGCCTCCTCAAGGGCAACCTGCATGAAAATCCTGTCAGTATTCACTTTACAACGATATTTACAAGCCGCCCCTTCACCACTATCACCTTCCTGACCTCCCTGTCCTGAAGGAAGGCCCTCACCTTCTCATCCCCCAGGGCCCTCTCCCTGAGTTCCTCATCGGAAAGACCGGCCCGGACCATCGCCTTGGCCCTCACCTTCCCGTTTACCTGTATGACAAGCTCTATCTCTTCCTCTCTGGCTGCATCCTCATCCCACTGGGGCCAGTCCTGATCAAAGATACTCGGCCTCTCCCCTGTCCTCTCCCAGAGTTCCTCTGCCAGATGGGGGGCAAAGGGTGAAATGAGGAGAAGAAGGGTCTTGACCGCAAATCTGAGCACTGCAACATCCTCAACCGATTCGGCGTGGAATGAAGAGATCTGATTGAATAGTTCCATCATCGCAGCAATGGCGGTATTGAACTGGTATCTGTCTTCGATGTCAAGGGTCACCTTCTTTATCGTCTGGTGTGTCTTTCTGAAAAGCACCTCTGCTGCCGCCCCCACAGGTTCAGGAGATATTCCCCGGGCCTCCCGCAAACGCTCCTCATTGCCCAGAACAAGGTTCCAGATCCTGTTCAGAAACCGGAACGCACCCTCTATCCCCCGGTCAGACCACTCAAGGTCCTTCTCCGGCGGTGCGGCAAAGAGGGAAAAGAGCCTTGATGTATCGGCCCCATACCTTCTGATAAGGTAATCGGGATCAATCACATTCTTCTTTGACTTTGACATCTTTTCGACCCGTCCCTTGACCACTGCCTTCCCGCACCTGCTGCAATGTCCGTCCTCAACCTCTTCAGGAAGGAGCCAGCCATGCTCTGGGCATGAAAGGGTCTCCTTGCAGACCATCCCCTGTGTAAGCAGACGGAGGAAAGGCTCATCACCAGGTACCAGTCCCAGCTTCCTGAGGACCCGTGTAAAGAACCTCGAATAGAGGAGATGGAGCACAGCATGCTCCACACCCCCGATGTACTGGTCAACAGGCATCCAGTATCCTATCTCGGAGGCATCCTTTCCCGCCTCTGCTGCAAGGTCTATCTCACCACTTCCCAGACAGTACCTCACAAAGTACCAGGAGGAATCAACAAATGTATCCATCGTATCTGTCTCTCTCCTGGCCCTTCCGGAGCAGGCCGGGCATCTCACAGAGAGAAACTCCTCAGAACCCTTCAAAGGTGACTCACCCGTCCCTGTAAGGCTTATGTTCTCCGGCAGAATCACAGGCAGGTCCTTCTCAGGGACAGGCACAACCCCGCACCGGTCGCAGTATATTATGGGGATCGGTGTCCCCCAGTACCTCTGCCGGGAAATACCCCAGTCCCTCAGCCTGTAATTGACGACCCGTTTACCAAGGCCCTTTTCTTCGAGATATCTGCCTATCTCTCCAATGGCCTCTGAACTCTTCATCCCTGTAAAGGCACCTGAGTCGACAAGCCGCCCGTATTCCTCATATGCCTCAGTCAGTGGCTCACTCAGTTTCCCCTCCTCCGGCTGAATGACCACCTGGATGGGCAGATCATAGGCCTTTGCAAACTCGAAATCCCTCTGGTCATGGGCAGGGACAGACATTATCGCACCGGTCCCGTATTCCATCAGTACGAAATTCGCGACATATATCGGTATCTTTGCATCATTAACCGGATTAACCGCATAGTGTCCTGTAAAGAGCCCGTGTTTTTCCTCCATCACGCCGTACCGGGACTTCTGGAACTCCAGTGCATCGCGGTCCTTCACGAGCCTCTCGGCAAGGGGATGGAGAGGGGCAATGCAGAGAAAGGTTGCACCCCAGAGTGTATCAGGACGGGTGGTAAATATCCTTATCCGTTCATCAAGACCGGCCACGGGAAAGTCCACTTCCACCCCTTCACTCCTGCCTATCCAGTTACGCTGCATCGCGATAACATGCTCAGGCCAGCCCCCTTCAAGCTCATCGCAGCCTTTAAGCAGCTCGTCGGCAAAGGCGGTTATCCTGAGAAACCACTGCTCAAGCTCCTTCTCCACGACCCCGGTATCGCACCTCCAGCACCCGCCGTTTATCACCTGCTCGTTTGCAAGAACGGTGGAACAGGAGGGGCACCAGTTCACTGAAGAGGACTTCCTGTAGGCAAGCCCCATCTCGTACATCTTCAGAAAGAACCACTGGTTCCAGCGGTAGTACCCGGGGCTGCAGGTGGCCACCTCTCTTGACCAGTCATAACTAAGCCCCATCCTCTTCAACTGTTTTTTCATGTACTCAATGTTCTCATAGGTCCATTTAGCCGGATGCACCCCGTGGTTGATCGCCGCATTCTCTGCCGGAAGACCGAAGGCATCCCAACCCATGGGATGGAGAACATTGTACCCCCTCAGCCTCTTGTATCTTGCAATCACATCCCCGATGGCATAATTCCTTACATGCCCCATATGAATACGGCCTGAGGGATAGGGAAACATCTCGAGACAGTAGAACTTCGGTTTCTCCCCCCCGGGGAGACTCCTGAACAGGTCCCTTTCTTCCCAGTATCTCTGCCACTTAAGTTCAATTTCATCAGGGACATACTTTTCCACAATGTTCCTCCTTGTTTATTTTCAAAAATATGAAAATGCACCCTCTCCTCAGAGTTGAGGAATTTTTATTATAACCAAACTCTGTATTTTCAGGCATATTAACAGGGAAACCACATCCTGGTACGTGCCTTAAATGATTGCACGAAAACAGGTTTTTTATTTGACACCCCTGCTGCGGTTCTGTTATTTTTAGTAATGAATTCCAGACATTTAAGAGCCATTTTCGTACTCTATATACTCTTCACCCCTTCCATGCTTCTGGCCCTTGACACCCCGGGGCTGCTTCCCTATATCCCGAAGGGTACCTTCTCGACATTCAGTCCGGGAACGCTCGGAACAGGAGAGACGGGTATCACCTTCGGTCTTGAGAAAGTCATTGACCCAAGCTTTTTCAGGCTCACCCTGTCTGGGGAACACGGCCTGATGGAAAACTTCGACATCCTCTTTACGGTCCCCTTTGTGCTGGGACTCAATGACTCAGAAGGGTTCCAGGATATAAGCCTCGGGTTCAAACATAATGTGCTTCAGGAAGGAAAAAATATACCTGGAGTCTCCTACCTTCTGGATGCCTCTTTCCCGGGAAGAAACAGGATCTCCACTGACGGAAGGTTTGGAGGCGGTATACTGCTGGGAAAGAGACTCGGCCCCTTTTCAGGGAATCTGAATATCCTCTATCATATACCCATCAGATCATCCGATGAGGACGAACTCGATATCAGGGCAGGCCTTGATCTCGCTGCAGCCCACAGCATCCATATACTGACGGAACTGATCGTCAGAAAGAGCCATCTTTCCACAAGAATTGACGTGGTGGAAGGAAGGATGGGATATAGAGTAAAATTACAGGGGGGAACAGATGTCACGCTTGGAGTCGGGTATGACTTCAAGAACAGGATCCCGGAACTGAGGCTCTTCTTAACTGTGAGTCATCTCTTCGGGAAACAGAGATAATAATGAGAGATAAAAATATGGAAAGGATGGAAAAAAGACCAATGCCATCATGCATACTGCCAGTCAGGTTACTGCGTTCAGCCGGAGGAATATTCATTCTCTTCCTCCTGCTCTCTTTCACTGCTGCCGGCTCAGAAGCTGCCTCAACCGTACCAGGCTCCTTTTCTGAAATCGTCAAGCTCCGGGCGAAAAGCGTTGTCAATATAAGCACCACCATGATCGTCAAGGAGAAAATGAGGAGCTTCCCCTTCTTTCCTGAAGGTGACCTCTATGGGAGGGAGCGGAAGATGAGGAGGCAATCCCTTGGTTCAGGCTTCATAATAGACAGCGAGGGCTACATACTCACAAACAACCACGTAATAGAAAAGGCCGAGGACATCAGGGTCCGTCTCTGGGATGAATCTGAATACAAGGCAAGGGTTGTAGGAAAGGACCGGAAGACCGATATCGCCCTCATTAAGATAGATGCTGACAAACCCCTTCCGGTTGCACCCCTTGGAGATTCCGACGTGATCGAAGTCGGGGACTGGGTACTCGCCATAGGAAACCCCTTCGGACTCGGCCATACAGTCACTGCTGGTATTGTCAGTGCCAAGGGACGGGTTCTTGGTTCCGGCCCCTATGATGACTTTATCCAGACTGATGCTGCCATCAATCCCGGGAATTCCGGAGGCCCACTCTTTAATACAAACGGTGAGGTAGTAGGAATAAACACCGCCATATTCTCGACCTCAGGCGGAAACATAGGCATCGGCTTTGCCACACCTGTAAACATTGCCAAGGACATCATTACGGCCCTGAAAGAGAAGGGACATGTCGAAAGGGGCTGGTTAGGGGTCACTGTCCAGAAGGTCACACCAGAGATTGCCAGGACTTTTGGTCTTGACAAGCCCGAGGGAGCCATAATCGCCGATATCACGCCCGGTTCACCTGCCGAGAAGGCAGGAATGAAGAGGGGAGATATAATCATTGCTTATAACGAGAGGGAAGTCAAGGATATGCATATCCTCCCAAGGCTCGTTGCAGCCACGCCGGTAGGGACGACCGTTCCCGTCAAGGTCTTTCGTGACGGAAAGGAAGTAATACTCCAGGTTACAATTGAACGGCTGGGAGAAGGCGTCACCACACCGGACTCAGTCATCGCCAAGATACTTGGCATAAGAGCAAGGACCCTGCACCCCGCCATCGCTGAACAGTTCGGGATAAGAGACGGTGGAGGGATTATAGTAACGGACGTGAGGGATGAAGGACCTGCGGCAAGAGAGAACATCCGGAAAGGTGACATAATCCTTGAAGTAAACAGGAAACGCGTGACCACTGTGGAGGAGCTTGCCACTTCCCTGAAGGACATAGAAAAGGGTGATACCATCCTTCTGCTTATCAAGAGAAAGACAGGCTATCTTTACATCAGCATGAGGATAGAATAAACCATGTTTGATCTGGGAATGCAGGAACTTATTGTTATCTTTGCGGTAGCCCTCCTTGTCTTTGGACCTCAGAGGCTGCCTGAGCTTGCAAGGTCCCTGGGAAAGGGGATGGCAGAACTGAGGAAGACGCTTCACGGAGTAAAGGACCAGATCGACTCAGAGATGGATCAGATCGAGAAACCGCTCAGGGAGGAAATCCAGAAGATCGCCGAAGAGACAAAGATAACTGAAGAAGAGATTCTCGCTGACATCGCAAAGGCAGAAAAGGAAATCACCACTGGAGAGGAGAAGGAAAAAAACGCAAAGGGAGAAGATGACTGAAGAGGGGATGACAGAAGAAAAGCTCCCTTTCACATCTCACCTGGCTGAACTCCGACAAAGGATAATAAAGAGCCTCATAGCCGTTGTCATCGGCTTTGGTATAGCCTTTTCATATTCTGAAAACCTGTTCCGCTTCCTGACAATACCACTCCGTTTTAATCTTCGTCTCAACTTGCAGAATCCATATTTCGAGTTCATTCCCAAGGAAAACCCTATAGAAAAGCTGATCTTTCTGGCACCGGCGGAGGCCTTCTGGATGCATATCAAGGTCTCCATTGCTGCCGGCTTAATCCTGTCTCTGCCCGTCATTCTTTATCAAACCTGGAAATTCATCGCACCCGGCCTCTTGCCAACAGAAAAAAGGTATGTAGTCCCCTTTATCATTGCAGGAACAGGACTCTTCCTGCTTGGTGACATCTTCTGTTTCGGGGTAATCCTCCCCTTTGCCATGGGTTTTCTCCTTACATACAAAACCGCTTCCCTGACCCCCATGATTTCGGTAGGAAGTTATATAGACTTCACCCTCAAATTCCTGCTGTCCTTCGGTGCGGTCTTTGAACTCCCCATCGTGATCCTCTTTCTTACAAAGCTCGGTATTGTTACTCCCAAGACCCTCGCAAAAAACAGAAAGTATGCCGTACTGATAGCCTTTGTGCTTGCAGCAATACTTACACCAACCCCTGATGCATTCAACCAGACACTGATGGCCGGACCTATCCTAATCCTTTATGAGGCTGGTATAATAATATCCAAGATCTTTTCAAGAAAGCAGAACTCCGATGAAGGGAATCAGGGGT
Organism: Nitrospirota bacterium; assembly: GCA_015485235.1. Classification (GTDB taxonomy): domain Bacteria; phylum Nitrospirota; class Thermodesulfovibrionia; order Thermodesulfovibrionales; family JdFR-85; genus WFTX01. Next base: position 6,865 of record WFTX01000169.1, read on the forward strand.
AAAAGCCTAAAGGCTATAATCTGGGACATAGCGGAGGGATATGTCACTGTAAACCCTCTGTTTCTTAAACCAATTGATTTAGATACCATCAGGGATCTCTACAAGGAGATCCAGAAGATACAGACCGAAATCAGGGGGGAAAAATTTCCTTACAATGACGTCCAGGCGATCAGGATAAGAAACATGCGGCTGCAGAGACTGAACTCTGCCCAGATAATAATAAGAAACTTTCTCCGCGAGCGGAGATACATGATCGTCTGAGATGGCAGACACCGGGGAAATAAGGGATCTTATCCAGATACTGCTGAAGGCAAAAAAGAACTTCAGGATTTATCCTGAGAACAACCCCATGTATCAGAAAACGATTGATGACCTCCTGAACGCACTCAACAAGCCCCTTGAATACACCGGGGAAATTCCCCTCAGGATAAAACAGTACAGGATACTTTATGAAGGGGAGGTCGTATACGAGAATACCGACAAGGATGAGAGCCTCGCCCTGTTCTTTTTCAAGGACGGTGTGAGGGAGCTTACCTTCAGACAGGGTATCAGGAGGGATGAGGTTGAGGATTTTCTCCAGATAATATCCCTTGATTTTGAAAAGGATGTGCTTGATGACGACATAGTCACCCTCATGTGGGAGAAGGATTTCAGACACATCTCCTATGTCGTCGACGATACGATCCTCCTTGATGACCATGGTTATGAAGAGGAGGCAACCAGGGAAGCCCTGGAATCAGGTGGCGGGGAAGAGGAGATAATGAAGGCCTATGAAGAGGCCTTTGGCGTAGAAAGACCAACCTCCATAAACATAGTCCCCCTGACTAATGATGATCTGAAGTCCATCATCGAGGAGATAGAGAATGAGCCCACCGACAAGACCATGATCCTCATCCGGACCCTCTTTGAGATGCTCTATATTTCGGAAAGCAAAACCGACTTCAGTGATGTAGTAGAGTTGATGAAAAAAGCCATTCAATATGCGGTGGAACACGCCAATCTGGAAACTCCTGTTTATACGGTCAGGCAAATCAGGAAACTGCTCGATAGCGGGGAGTTCTCCGGAGAATCAGCCCAGATACTCAGGGGCGTGGATCTGTTCGTCAACTCATCCCAGCTTATCAGGGCCTTTGGAGAGGTCATGGACAGTGGTGCCGAATTCGAGACCAGCCTGATAGAGGATTTCTCCGGGATCCTTTCAAAAACTGCAATCCCCCATCTCATAACGATCCTCGGTGAACTGAAGAACATGACTTCCCGGAAGACGGTCATCTCCATACTGACGGAACTGGGCAGGGAAGCCCCTGGTATGATCGCACGGGGTCTTGCGGACAAACGTTGGTATGTTGTGAGAAATATCATTTACATACTCCGGCAGATAGGCGACAGGTCCGTGCTTGAATACCTGACCCGGTCCGTCAGGCATTCAGACATCAGGGTCAGAAAAGAGGCTATCAGGGCGCTGGGAGAGATGGGATCCGGTGAGGTCATCAATATTCTCAAGGACTGCATTTATGATCCCGATGAATCCATCAGGATATCGGCCGTCCGGGCTATCGGTCAGATCGGGACAGCAGTCTCCAGGAAAATTATCCTTGAGGAGATCCGGTCAAAGGCTTTCAGGGAAAAAGGCTTTACAGAGAAAAAGGAATATTTTGAGGCCCTCTCGCGGTGGCCTGATGAGACGACCATCGAACTCCTTGTGGAGATACTCAGAAAAAGTCCGTTTTTCAAAAGGGCAAAGCATGATGAGACCCGGGCTGCAGCAGCCTTTTGTGCAGGAATCATAAAGGCAAGAAAGGCCGAAGGCGCTCTGATGAAACTCCGGAGTTCGAAGAACCGTCTGTTGAGGGAACATGTCATATCAGCCCTTCAGAGGATCAAGGATGTCAAAGTCTGAGATACTGGATATAAAAGAATCCCAGGAACTTATAAACCAGTTCTCTATTATCGTGCGGTCCTCCCAGTTTCACGATCCCGACAATGTGGCAGTCCTGAACGTTCTTGAAAAGTTCCTGCCCCGGATAAACAGTTACATAGAGAGGGAAGGGCTCCTCAAGATCGACCTTATCGGGGAGTTTTTCTACCTCAATGACTCGAGGGTGAAATATCCCATGGAATTTCTACTGAACTTCGACTATCTTGCAAGGGAGTTCAGAAGACGGGAGATCGGGACCATAAGCCTTACAGGCGCCCTTTCGGAAGAAGAGATGAAGACATTCCTCAGGTCGTTCATATCTTCGGGGTATTCCAACACCCCCTTTGAGGCCCTCGATGCCATGCTTGAAGACTTGATGAACATCAGGATCGAACGGCTCAAGCGGGTGGTTGAAGAGGGAGAGGTTGACCGGAGAAAGATAGTCAAGAAAACCTACTTCAATGCCGTGTCTTTCACAAAGGGCATAATGACAAAGCTCAAGGCAGGCGAGAAGGTGAGCATAAAGAGGGCAAAGAGGATTGTGGAGTCCATGGTGGACCTCATCCTCTCCGAGGACCAGCTTCTGATCGGGATGACCGCCATCAAGGACTACGATGATTACACCTATCACCATTCTGTGAACGTGAGTGTCCTCTCGATATCCATAGGGCAGAAGATTGGCCTCCACAGAAAAAGCCTCACCGAACTCGGCCTTGTCGCCCTTTTTCATGATATCGGCAAGATGAATGTGCCCCGGGAAATCCTGAACAAGCCCACCGCCTTTACCGAGGAGGAGTGGAAGACCATCAAGCGTCATCCCTACTGGGGCACCCTGGCTATTCTCAAACTCAAGGGTATCGACAGGATGTCCATTCAGTCTGCCATCGTAGCCTTCCAGCATCATCTCAACTTCGACATGACCGGGTATCCCAAGATCCGAGAGCGTGTTGACCTTGACTTCTATACAAAGATCGTCTCCATTGCAGACCAGTATGACGCCATGACATCATCACGGGTCTATCAGCGGATACCCCTTCCCCCTGACAGGGCCCTCAGTATAATGATGGACCGTGCCGGAAGGGAGATAGACCCTATCCTCTTCAAGTTCTTCGTGAACATGGTCGGTGTATATCCCGTAGGCTCCCTTGTTCTCCTTGATACACGCGAGATGGGACTTGTCTATGAGTGCAACCCCATCCACGCCGACAGGCCAAGGGTAATGGTGATAGTAAACAGTGAGGGCAAAAAGATTGAAGGCAAGGTCATTGATCTCACGGAAAAGGACGATTCAGGAAGGTTCAAAAGGAGCATAGTCAAGACCCTCGACCCCAACAAATACAAGGTCAACCTCGCGGAATACATGCTCTGAGGAAAGGTTCAGCTTATCTCCCTCTTAACAGACGGAGTCTCCTCACTGATGCCTTGCGTTGATTGTTTATCACCTGGAAACTCAGGATGTCCTCTGGCCTTGCTAAAGGCCAGGGACCGAAATACCTTGTTGACCCATCATCCCGGATACTTGAAAATCTTCACCCCGCACCGGCTGGCGGCCTCCGAAAGTGCCCTGTCCTTTGTGGCAAGGGAAAGCCCGAGCCTCATGGCAATATCAAGATAAGAGGCATCATAGGTTGAAAGC
>WFTX01000170.1 GCA_015485235.1 Nitrospirota bacterium
GGATACCAGACAGGGTGAAAATGCTCCGTGAGTATACGCCCCCGCTCCGGGGAATAATTTCTGCAACCTGAAGGTTAAATAAAACCCTCACCTTTAGGTTATAATATATGTCATGCTTTCACCGGAAAAACAGCTTGAGATAATCAAAAGGGGTGCTGCAGAGATCATCCTCGAGGAGGAACTCCTTGAAAAACTGAAGGAGGACCGGCCCCTGAGGATAAAGGCAGGCTTTGATCCCACGGCACCGGACATCCATATCGGACATACCGTTCTCCTTGAAAAGATGCGGCAGTTCCAGGAACTGGGACATGAGGTGATCTTCCTTATCGGGGACTTCACCGGGATGATAGGAGACCCCTCGGGAAAGAGCGAGACCAGAAAGCCCCTCACGAAGGAAGAGGTCCTTGAAAATGCCAGGACCTACAGGGAGCAGATCTACAGGATTCTGGACCCGGAGAAGACGAGGGTCGAGTTCAACTCTTCCTGGATGTCCGAGATGAAGGCGGAGGACCTGATAAAGCTCACAGGCCATTACACTGTAGCCCGGATGCTTGAGAGGGAGGATTTCAAGCAGCGCTGGCAGTCCCGGAGCCCCATAAGCATCCATGAATTCCTCTACCCCCTTGTACAGGGCTACGATTCAGTGGTCCTCGAGGCTGATGTGGAACTGGGAGGGACGGACCAGAAGTTCAACCTCCTTGTGGGCAGGGAACTCCAGAAGGAGTACGGCCAGAAGCCCCAATGCCTGGTGATGATGCCCCTTCTTGAAGGCACAGACGGGGTCAAGAAGATGAGCAAGAGCCTCGGTAACTACATCGGGATCACCGAGCCGCCGGGAGAGATGTTCGGGAAGATCATGTCCATATCCGATGAGCTGATGCTCCGGTATTACGAACTCCTGAGCCACATAAGCCTTGAAGAACTGAATGACCTCAGGGAAAAGATCAAAAGCGGCTCCCTGAACCCAAAGGAGGCCAAGGAGCGGCTCGCACTGGAGATAGTAACCCGGTACTGGGGAGAGGAAGAGGCCAGAAAGGCCCTTGAAGGGTTCGAGAGGGTCTTCAGCAGGAAGGAACTTCCTGAGGAGATACCTGAATTCTCTGTCTCAGCTTCTGATGACGGTGGTGTCTGGCTCCCCCGGATACTCAAGGATGCAGGCATGACGAAGAGCACGAGCGAGGGGGTAAGGATGATAAGGCAGGGAGGCATCCGGGTGGATGACCGGAAGGTGGAGGACACCTCATACTCTCTCGCTCCCGGAGAGTACATAGTGAGGGCAGGGAAGAGACGGTTCCTGAAGGTCAGGGTCTCCCGGTAATCAGCGAGGCTTGAAATGTTAGACCCCTCTGAAGTTCTGGCAAGACTCCTTCTCGGCGCAGTGCTGGGGGGAATCATAGGATTTGAACGACAGGCCCACGGCCGCCCGGCAGGGTTCAGGACCCATCTCCTTGTGAGCACAGCCTCCGTCCTTATAATGATCGTCTCTACAGAATACTACCACCTGACAGCCCAGAACCCCGAGTTCATCAGGATAGACCCTGCCAGGATAGCCGCCGGCGCAATCACCGGCATCGGATTCCTTGGTGCTGGAGTAATAATCAAGACAGGCCTTACCGTCCAGGGGCTTACAACAGCCGCCTGTCTCTGGGTGGTCTCTGCCATAGGCCTCTCCATCGGAAGCGGGCTCTATCTCCCGGCCGGGATAGCCTTCATAATCACCTTCCTTGCACTATGGGTGCTCAGAAAGGTGGAGGCAAAGGTCCCCAGGCTGAATTACAGGGAACTTACCGTTGTAAGGCAGGATATCTCCACCGGAACCGACCTCACAGGACTGCTCAGCGAGATGGGGTTCAGCATGGGAAGGCTTTCCCTGGAGTTCGACAGAACGAAAAAGGAGCAGACCCTTCATATAACACTTTCGTACAGGAAGAAGGAACTTATAGAGAGTCTGGTCAAAAGGCTCTCTGAAGACGACAGTATAATCAAGTTCCAGTTGCGGGGATAGCCGGAAAGATGGTGAAAGGTATTGAAGAGATAAGAGAGGCCCTCTGGAGCACTGTCGACTATGTCCTCCTTGACATGGACGGGACCCTCCTGGACAAGTATTTTGACGACTACTTCTGGGAACACCTCGTACCAGAGAAGTATGCAGAGAAACACTCCATTACCTTCGGTCGGGCAAAGGAGGAACTCCTTGCAAAGTACAGACATCACGAGGGTACCCTGAACTGGACTGATATAGACTTCTGGTCAGAAGAACTCGGGATAGACATACCGGCTCTGAAGGAACAGATCCGCCACCTCATTGAGGTCCACCCCAATGTTGAGGACTTTCTCTCAGCCCTCAACGAAAGGGGGAGGAAGGTCTTTCTCGTCACCAACGCCCACTACAAGACCCTCACCATAAAACTACGGAAGACGGAACTGGGGAAATACTTCCAGAGGGTCATCACTTCCTTTGATATGGGAGCGCCCAAGGAAGAGCCCCTCTTCTGGGAGAGGGCAGAAAAGGCCCTCCGTTTTGAAAAGGAGCAGACCCTCTTTGTGGACGATACAGAGGAGATACTCTTTACAGCCAGGGATTATGGTATCAGACACATCCTTCTCAAGGATAGGGCAAACTCGAAGGAGAAAGACAGGAGCCATTCCGGCAACTTCCCCGCCATAAAGGATTTCAAGGAACTGCTGCCTCCAGGGTAACAGGGGAGGCTCATTAAGTCATTGGTCTATCGTCTTTCTCGCCTTCCTCCCGTTTCATGTTTCTCGCCCTTTCATCAACCCGACCTATGCCACAAACTGGCACGAGGCTATGGGCTATAGGTGATAGGCACGTGGCGATCGGTTATAGGCACCTCTTGCCCATTGCCCCACGCCCATCTTTTTACAAACCAAATCAACCAAAACAACGAAATCAACGAGATCAACGAAATAAACCAGATCAACGAGATCAACACAGAACTCAAAACGTAGAACGTGCCCGCTATACGCTTATTTCTCAGCCTTGGCCTCAGCCTTGACCTCTCTTTTTTCCTTTCATATCGAAGATACCCTGTGGCTTGCTGCAGGGTTCTTCATTTATAATAGTAGCAGGGGAATGATAGAAATAGTCAGACATATCCGCTGGCAGGACATCCTTGACATCCTGATCGTTGCCATAGTGCTCTACCGGCTGCTCCTCTTGATCAAGGGGACCCGTGCTGTCCAGATGCTTATCGGGCTTGGCCTCCTTCTCATCGCCCTCTTTCTCTCGGACTATCTCAAGCTCCATACCATGTACTGGATAATCCAGAGCTTCTGGGCCCAGGTGGTCCTGGCCATGATCATCCTGTTTCAGCCTGAGATCAGGAAGGCCCTTGCCAGGATGGGTGAGACCCCCTTTCTCCCTGCCATCACTTCAGCTTCCGAGTTCAAGTCCATAGACGAACTTGTGAGAGCGGCCGTATCCCTCGGTAACAGAAAGATCGGCGCCCTCATGGTTATCGAGAGGGACATATCTCTCAAGGACTTCGTTGAGATAGGGACACCTGTTGATGCCAAGGTCTCAAGAGAGATCCTCCTGAGCATCTTTCATCCCGCCTCGCCCATCCACGATGGGGCGGTGATCATAAGGGGCAACAGGATCCTTGCCGCCGGATGTTTTCTCCCCCTCACCCTGAGGCAGGACCTTGACAGGTCAATGGGGACCCGCCACAGGGCGGCCCTCGGGATAACCGAGGAGACCGATGCAGCGGTGGTTATTGTCTCTGAAGAGACGGGAATGCTCTCCCTTGCCGTTGATGGAACGATCGAGTCCCCACTGGATATGGGGACCCTCCGGGACATGCTGACCAACATGTTTGCTGAAAAGAAGAGGAAGAAATGAAAAAGATCCTCCTTAACAACCTTGGTCTGAAGCTCCTCTCCCTGGGGTTTGCCATACTGCTCTGGTTCATCATCTCAGCCAGGGGGACATCAGAGGTGACCTTTGAGGTCCCCATAGAGTACGTCAACATCCCCGACGGGTATGAGATACTCCATAAGGAGAGGGACAGGGTCAATGTCAGCATATTCGGGAGTGAACAGATCCTGAGGGCGGTAAAGCCCACGGACATAAGAGTGGTTATAGACCTCAAAAGCGGTGCAAAGGGCAAGAAGACCTATAACATCATCAAGCGGAACATAAAGGTCCCGCCGGCAGTATCCGTATCGAATGTATCTCCGTCTTCTGTGGCAGTAACCCTTGACAGAAGCACATCAAGGGATATACCCGTAATACCAAAGGTCACCGGACTGGATAAAAACAGATATATCCTCTCTGTCACACCCAATCATTTAAAGGTGGAAGGGCCTGAAAGCATCCTGAAAACGGTGAAACACCTTACCACGGAACCGGTTACATTCGGGGAGCTGATAAAGGCAGGCAAGATGGAAGTAGCTGTGGTAAAGAAAGCGGAAAAAATAAGGCTCTCTGCAGATACCGTGGAAATAGGTATCAGAGAGCGCGAGAAGAAGGAGGGGGAATGAGACTCTTTGGTACTGACGGAGTGAGGGGGCGGGTGAATACCGAGCCCATGACACCGGAGACAGTGCTCAGGATCGGGATGGCGGCAGGTCATCTCCTGAGGAAAAGACACGGCCAGAACAAGATTCTGATAGGCAAGGACACCCGGATCTCCGGATATCTGATCGAGTCCGCCCTCACATCGGGGATCTGTTCAATGGGGATGAACGTCCTTCTTGTGGGACCTCTGCCAACGCCTGCAGTGGCCTATCTCACAAGGGCGATGAGGCTGGATGCAGGGATAGTGATATCCGCCTCTCACAACCCCTATTATGACAACGGGATAAAGTTCTTCGGCCCTGACGGATACAAGCTCCCCGATGACCTCGAAAAAGAGATGGAAGCCCTTGTTCTCGATCCCTCATTCCCTGAGAAGAAGCCCCACGGAGAGGCGATAGGAAAGGCATTTCGCCTTGAAGATGCAGCAGGCAGATACATAGAGTTCGTGAAGTCCACCATCCCCAGAGGGACCAATCTCGAGGGGCTCAGGGTTGTAGTGGACTGTGCTAACGGTTCAGCCTACAGGGTGACACCGGAGCTTCTCTCAGAGCTTGGAGCTGAGGTGATCACCATAAATGACCGGCCCGACGGCGTCAACATCAACCACTGCTGCGGCTCCACTGATCTCACAATACTGAAGGAAGAGGTCCTCCGGGTAGGTGCCGACCTGGGCATAGCCCATGACGGTGATGCCGACAGGACGCTTTTTGTTGATGAAGAGGGCAAGGTGGTTGATGGAGATCAGATAATGGCGGCATGGGCTGTTGAGCTCAAGAAAGAGGGCCGCCTCAGTAACGATACTGTTGTGGCAACTGTTATGAGCAATTTAGGAATGGAGCATTACCTTGCCAGAAAGGGAATCAACCTGATCCGGACGAAAGTTGGTGACAGGTATGTGGTTGAAAAGATGCTTGGAGGTGGATTCAATCTGGGAGGGGAACAGTCCGGCCATATAGTCTTCCTTGATTACAACACCACCGGTGACGGCCCCATAACTGCACTACAGGTGCTTCACCTTATGAAAAAGAGAGGAGCGGCACTCTCTGAACTGGTATCGGACATCTTTCTCTATCCCCAGGTGCTTGAGAATGTGAAGGTGAAACACAAGGGGCTTCTCAGGGACGCCGCTGTGATGGAGTCTGTTAAAGAGGCAGAAGAGAAGCTCGGGAAAGAGGGAAGGCTACTCGTAAGGCCTTCGGGGACCGAGCCCATGATCAGGGTGATGACCGAGGGGACTGACAGGGAGCTTATACAGAAGATTGCCAGGAAGATCGCCCGGACGATCAGGAAGGCAGACAAGAAGACCTGACTGTCTGAGGGGTGATCATTTGGGGGGGGCCTTTCATCTCTCCATTATCGGAGGGCTTGCCGGGGCGGTAACGATAAGATACTTCCCTGTAACGACTGCCCTCATTCTGGGAGCCTGGGCAGTCTTTCTGCTCATCAGAAAAAGGGAAGTTACCGCAGCACTGATCCTCCTTCCCGCCCTTCTCTTCGGTCTCTGGCAGACCGGCGATGGTACAGGGGGATTTTTCATCAACAATGAAACAAGCAAACCCATCTATTTCAGAGGAGAGACCGAGGGGCTCCCGACAAAGGGAAAGTACGGCTTTATCCATAAGCTAAGGCTCGGGGGCAGACGTCTCTCTCCCCCACCCCTTCTGGTCCTCCCGGAACCGCTGAGTCCCGGTAACATTCTGGAAGGCCCGGGAGAACTCATCCTTAAAGAAGGCGGCAAGAATCCCGTCACCCTCACGGAAAGGATACGGCTTCTTATACGGCCCTCAGCCCCCCTCCGGCTGAGTGAAGGGAGCTCCCTAAGCAGCCTTCCTGACAGGATCAGATGGAAACTACTGGGCATGCTCCAGAGGGAGTTCAGCCCAGAAGCACTTCCGCTGATAACGGCAATCACGATAGGTTACAGGGATACAGAAGGCAAGAGGCTTTATGCACTCTATGCAAGATCCGGCCTCGCCCATCTCCTGAGCATATCGGGCACGCATTTCGGACTCCTCTCCCTTCTGGTCTTTGGACTCTTCCGCTTCCCGGCAAGATACCTGCCCTTGAGAGTGCTGAACTTCCTGACCAGGAGGCTCAGCCTTGATGAATGGACGGCTATCATTACGTTCCCGGTGATCCTCCTCTATCTCCTCCTCTCCGGCTTCAGGGTGCCTGCTGTCAGGTCATTCATAATGATAGCCTTCTTTACAGGTGCAATCCTGTCAGGTGGAAAGGGGCTCTGGAAATCAGGACTCCTTCTGGCTGCAACAATCATCATGCTCATTGATCCCCGGTCCGCCTTCACCCCCTCTTTTCAACTCTCCTTCATGGCCGTACTCTCCATCGGGACCGCCCTGGACTTCATGAAGGAAAGGGAGCTATTCAGCTCTCTTTCCCTTGTGCCGAGAATGGCTCTCAAGTTCATAACCGTCACCATCTCCGCCATGGCAGGCACCCTTCCACTCAGCCTCTACTACTTCCACAGCCTCCCTGTGATGGGAATCCCTGCAAACATGATTGTCACCCCCCTTGTATGTTTCCTGATCCTTCCACTCTCTTTGACAGGCTCTTTCATCGGGCTCCTGACAGGCTTTTTCCCTTTTACAGGTCTGATCGAAGGGCTTGTAACCGTAACAAACAGCCTGGTCAGACTTCTCTCCCTGATCCCAACGCCGGGCGGACTCCCCTTTCAGATGACAGGGGGTGCCCTTCTCCTGATCTATCTTTCAGG
>WFTX01000171.1 GCA_015485235.1 Nitrospirota bacterium
ACAGACGATAGAGTACATACAATAAGCGCCAGAGCAGACACAGGGGATCAATATCATGATCAGGCAGGTTTTGTGATAAGGAACTGATTAAGTGCTCTGCCCGGGTATGATAAAAATTGGGGGAACTCCTGAAATCCCAACCTCTTGACAAAACCCTGCCTTTTATGAAAAACTTATTGAATTTCATGAATTAGATTAGTCTTGCATGACATAAGAGACATATCAAGTCTCAAGGATTCAGGAAAATTACATTTACAAAAAAGCGCCTTATTTGTACGAGAAGAGCAAAGGATGGATCGGACAAGGTGCTTTTTGATAAATACCTTCCAGAAAGGAGGGGGAAGGATTACCGGCATAATATATTTCAGTTTTTTTCTTCGAAAGTTTTAAAGAGAGAGGATATGATTGTTTATGCATGAATGACTTCCTGGGAATATTCAAATTGATACCTTAGTCTATTGATCGCATAATTTTAAGATGAGAAGATGAATTATGCAGCATAGCTGCTATATTTTTTACCAGGCTAATAACGGACCAGAGGCCCGGTACGAGTAAAAGGAGGAAAAACATGCAGAAGCGGTATCTTTATCTGGTTGTTGTCTTTGTAGCAATCTCAATCTTATTGAGCATCCCTGGTCTTGCCGGTGCAGCACAGCTCGCCTTCTGGGACTTTGAGAATGCAACCTCGACAGGATCGATCTCCACCGCCCAGGCCACGTCAAGCATCCCCTACCTTTCAGCCGTAATAACCCAGGACGGCGGAGGGCCTGCAGAAGTCTTTCAATCACCGTTTTATACTGTGTTCCTTACCCGATTTTTCGGATTATACCATCCATGGGCTGAATTGACGGTTACCGGCAATTCGATCTTTCTGAATCAAGTAACATTTCAGCACATACACAACAACAACAATGGCTACCCCACCTACCCCGACTACTATGTCCAGCTCCAGATTGACACGGGGAGCGGGTACGTGGATATTGGCGATCCAGTGCTGCTGGATCAAAGCACTTCTGGAACGACGGCCACGGTGGACGTTGGAAATATAGTACTGTCCCCCGGCACCTACCGGCTGCGCTGGGACCCGCGCGGACTGCACGGCGGCACTAACACGAACACCGAGTTTTTCGCCCTGAATGATGTGGCGCTGGAGGGCGGGATCGTTCCAACCGATGTGCCAGCAATTGATGCCCGGGGCGCTGCGGCACTGACATTCCTGCTTGGTGCGGCGTCTATTATTATACTGCTCCTGCGGCGGCGGGCCTGATCCCGGTCAAGTTGATGCCGGAAGAGCGGCGCACGCCCGAAACAGATGACGCCTGGGGCACGCCGCTCTTTCCATATCCGGGGAACCGTATACCACACGGCGACACTGATTATGTGTCTGGAATCTGATCTCCGCCGGATGCCCTTCTGGATCACATCTATCCAAAACTAAATTGAGCGATTCTTCTACTAACGATATCTAAACCTAAACGTTGCATACAAGAGATTGTCGAAGCGACCCTTCGAGGAGACCCGCATCGGGCGGAGCCTGGTCGCACCGACTCGCTCCGCTCCTTGGAATGTGACCCCAGCCGGGACGTCATTCCACGGCAGGCACAGCCTGCCGTGGCAATCCCGTGCTTCGTCACTGCGAGGGGCTCGATGCCACATAGCAGTCTCTATAGAGTTCACAGCAGGTAAACCTAACAGTTGCAGAAATACCCTTCGTATCGTTCCGAACCCCTGTATTGTCGGGTTATTCATGTTGTTTTTGTTCATTTTTCCATACCTCACCGGAGGTGTGATTTGAAAAACACAGGGTTTTCCCCGGATAATGATGTCTGTGTGTTTCAGTGTTCCCAGTGTACTAATTATTTGAAGCGGGAGGTCATATCCTCGCCTCTTCCCAAACCTGAGCCTATAAAAGGCTTATGATTTTCATCATAGAAAACCTTTCGGGATTTTGTATATCCTATCCGTAAGGTCAACTGATTCTGAGATATATCTAAGACAAAAGGAGGAAGGTTATGGACCGGTTCGTAAAAAATTTTATAGTGGCAAGCATCGTCTATCTGGCGGTGGCGTCGGTTATAGGGATACTCATGATAATGAACACCAACATGCTGACACTGAAGTTCGTTCACTCCCACTTCATGCTGATAGGATGGGTCTCAATGATGATCTACGGTGTAGGATATCACATCCTGCCCCGGTTCTCAGGCAAGCTGATAAAGAGCAAGATGATAGGTGAGATTCAGTTCTGGCTCGCAAATATAGGCCTGATAGGGATGGTGATATTCTATACCCTCCAGCAGTCAGCCCCTGAAAACGCTGTTTACAGGTCACTTACTGGGCTCAGTGGGGTACTCCAACTCCTTTCAAGCATTCTCTTCTTCTACAACATGCTGGCAACCCTGCTTCCCAAGGCTGATGAGGACTAAGAGGCGATGTCTCTAAGGCCCTCTGGATCGGAGATGTATATCCTGCCGGACTCTTCACGGATATAGCCGAGTTTCTTAAGCTTCGAGACCGTCCTGATGGCGGTCTCCACGGTGGTTCCCACCATATCGGCTATATCCTGCTTTGTAAGGCGCATATCAATCATTGAACCGTTCTCGGTCTCCCGGCCCATTTTCTCCATCAGTTTCAGAAGCAGCGACGCGACCCTGGATTCAACCTTCTCAAGGGCTATGTTTTTGAGCATCTCATGGGAACCCTTCACCCTTTCGCCAAGATCCATGGCAAAGGAAAACATAAGCTGTGGAAAGCCGTCAAGTATCCTCATCAGGTCCTTTCTTGAGATCAACAGGACCTTCCCGTCCTCCATGGCAACGGCATTGGCAGGATAGGGGAAACCTCTCATGACGGCAACCCCGCCGAAGACATGGTACGGAGAGATTATCTCAAGTATCAACTCCTTTCCTTCATGAGAGATCTTTGTGATCTTCACCTTACCCTCTTTTACGATGTAGAGAAAATTCGGGGGGTCCCCTTCTGAAAAGATCAAGTCCCTCTTCTGGACGGGTTTTTCCTTCAGGTAACCAGCTATCTCTGTCAACTCCTCCTCTGTAAGATCAGAAAAGAGAGACATCCTGCTCAGGTTTTTTACAAGATCTGAATTATCCATCCTTCTCCCCTTTGCTTTTAGTTCTTAGGATATGATTATATAAAAAAGTGCCTGCAGGTATCTATATCCATATCCCCTTCTGTCTGAAAAAATGCAATTATTGCGATTTCTACTCTGTTCCCTACAAAGAGGACATGGCTGATGCCTATCTGAATGCCCTGCTTGAGGAAATCTCGGATGCTCCCTATACACCTCCGGTGGATACGGTATATATAGGTGGTGGGACACCTTCCCTCTATGGCCCTGAAGCTATAGAACGGCTCATAGACAGAATAACGGGGAGGTTCAGTATCAGTGACAGGCCCGAGATCACAATGGAACTTAACCCCGGCACCACAGACACCGACAAACTCAGAGGTTACAGAACAGCCGGTATAAACAGGTTAAGCGTCGGGGTTCAGAGTCTTGACGAATATTTCCTCCGGTTCCTCGGACGGATACACAGCCCTGATGATGCGAGGGAATGCCTGAAACAGGCAAGCCGTATCTTTGAAAACTTCTCCGCAGATATCATATATGCCATACCCGGCCAGACCGAAAGGGTTCTGAAAGGAACACTCAGTGAAATTCTCTCCTACTCACCCCGACATATCTCAGGCTATGAACTCACAGCGGAGGAAGAGACCCCCCTGTACAGCCTCCTTACGGAGGGGAAGACGGCACTTCCCGAGGAGGAAGAGGCAGAGAGACAGTATTTTACAGTATCATCCATGCTCCGCTCCGAAGGTTTCATCCATTATGAGATCTCCAATTATGCACTTCCTGGTTACGAGTGCAGGCATAACCTGAAATACTGGCGACGGGAGGAATACGTGGGATTCGGCGCCTCGGCCCATTCCTTTTACAGGGGCAGACGGTATGAAAACGTATCTGATATCCCTTCATATGTAAAGGGTATCTATTCTGGTAAAGAAACATTCAAAAAAGTCATAACCCCCTCAATGGAGGATATACTCAAAGAAAAGGTTTTTTTAGGGCTCAGGACGAAAGAAGGAGTGGAGTTGGAAGGGCTTCCATTCAGTGTCAAGGATCTGGAGAAATTTATAATGGGCGGTTTCGTGACCATTCAGAAAAACAGAGTCTCCCTTACCGAAAGGGGGATGCTCCTTTCAAACAGCATCCTGAGCAGGCTTTTTGATATAATCGAAAAGAGGGCAGGAGGCCAATTTTGATGAACATATATAAAGACTTCAGGGATGGAGAAAAGATAGGAGCCATTGCAAAGGCCATCGAGAAATCACTGAAAAGACCTTTGAACATAATGGAGATATGTGGCGGCCATACCCATGTAATCATGAGGTATGGAATAAACCAGATTCTGCCTGACAGCCTCCGGTTCCTCCACGGCCCGGGGTGTCCTGTCTGTGTCATGCCTAAGGAACGGATAGACCATGCGATAGCACTCTCAAGGACCGACAACACCATACTATCCACTCTGGGCGATATGATGCGGGTCCCTGGCTCAGAGGGCTCCCTCCTTGAGGAGAGGGCAAGAGGTGGTGACATCAGGATGGTCTATTCCCCTCTTGACGCCCTCAGGATCGCCAGGGAAAACCCGGATAAGAGAGTGGTTTACTTTGCCATAGGTTTTGAGACCACTGCACCGCTCACGGCTGCCGTGATCGAACAATCAATAAACGATGGTCTTAAGAACGTTTACTTCCATATAAACCATGTCCTTGTCCCGCCTGCTCTCCTTGCCATAATGAACTCGGAGGACGTGAGGATTGATGCCTTTATTGCTCCTGGACATGTAAGCACGATAACAGGCATGGGGATATATATGGAGATTGTCAAAAGATACCATGTTCCCATCGTAATAGCAGGGTTTGAGCCTGTTGATATACTCCAGAGTATAGTAATGATACTTGAACAGATTGAGAAGGACAGCCCTTCGGTGGAGATTCAATACACCCGCGCAGTCCGGCCCGAGGGAAACCCCAGGGCCAGGAAACTCGTGGAGAAATACTTCACTGTAAGAGACCACTTCAGATGGCGTGGATTTGGCGATATTCCTGAAAGCGGCCTGAGGCTCCAGGATGAATATGCAGCCATTGATGCAGAAAAGGTCTTTGCTGAAAACCTTCCCCACAAGAAGATTGACGACCACAAGCTATGCCTCTGCGGTGAGATCCTCCGGGGCAAATCAAGGCCTTCCGACTGCAGGGTTTTCGGTAACGCCTGCACCCCGAAGCACCCGATCGGAGCCTGTATGGTCTCTTCCGAAGGTGCCTGTCACGCCTACTACACATACCGGAGAATATAATTATGACCACATCTGTACAAAGTAATGCCTAAATTGAGCGATTTTGCTTTATAGGCAGAGGCCCACTGCCCCTCTACCTCCTTATATACTGTTTCTGAAAGAATCGCTCAATTCAGGTGGTTATTAATACTGTCATAAGTAATGTCAGGGTGAGCAGGCTGACCTCCATCGAGACCGGATTTAATGCGATGTTTTTTTGAATCGTAAAGTGAGATGTCCTGTTCAGTTATAATGCATAGACTATAAGGTCCCGGGGAGTTACTGTCGGTATCGCTGAAATCCGGTGCTCTCCTGAGGTCAGCCTGCTCCTGAATAAGGGT
>WFTX01000172.1 GCA_015485235.1 Nitrospirota bacterium
AGTACATACAATAAGCGCCAGAGCAGACACAGGGGATCAATATCATGATCAGGCAGGTTTTGTGATAAGGAACTGATTAAGTGCTCTGCCAGGGTATGATAAAAATTGGGGGAACTCCTGATCAGTTTGACTTTTTGAGTCGATTGGATTAAAATCTACTGTATAGGCGATGGAGTCCGCCTTTAACCGCCTGTGGCCTTGCCAGAGGGCTAATGACTCCTGTAACACTTTGTTGCTACAGGAGGTGCTTCATGGCAGGACTCTATCAGATAATCCCCTGTCCAGACTATTCAAATCCCTGCCGTCGATCTTCATACCTTCCTGCTCCGGAGGTCTTTCATGGCCGTTAGTCTCGCCCTCGTAGTGATCCTTGGACTCCTTGCTGACTACCTCTTTACCAGGGTCAGACTCCCCGGACTTGTGGGGATGCTCATAGTGGGTATCATCTGCGGACCCTATGTCCTTAATCTGATGCAGCCTGAACTGATGAAGGTCTCTGCAGACCTCAGGATGGTCGCCCTGATCGTGATACTCCTCAGGGCAGGACTTGAACTCAGGAGGGATACACTCAACCGGGTTGGAAGGCCCGCATTAATGCTTTCATGTATTCCTGCAGTTTTTGAGGGTGCTGCAATAACCCTCCTGGGACCGCACTTCCTGCATATCACATATCTCGAGTCCGCGATACTCGGTGCAATCCTGGCGGCAGTCTCACCGGCTGTGGTGGTGCCCCTGATGATCAGTTTCATTGACAGGAAGATGGGAACAAGGAAGGGCATTCCCACATTGATGCTTGCCGGCTCGTCAATTGATGACGTATTTGTAATCGTTGTATTCTCCATCCTCCTTGGAATGTATACCGGGGCAAAGACCAACATACTGCTTAAACTCCTTGAGATACCCGAGTCCATCATACTGGGAATAATCGTTGGAGCCATCTCCGGCTATCTCCTCTACAGGATATTCGAACGTTACAGACTGAGGGCCACCAAGATGACCATCAATATCGTGGCCGTATCAATACTGCTTATCTGGCTTGAAGAAACACTCAAGGACAGGGTCGCCCTGTCAGGTCTCCTCGGGGTAATGACCATAGGGTTCATACTTCTTGAAAAGTCCGAAGTGAGGGCACACAAGATGTCGCAAAAGCTCTCAAAGGTCTGGATATTTGCAGAGATACTCCTCTTCGTGCTCGTCGGTGCCCAGGTGAACATCCAGGTGGCGTGGGACGCAGGGCTTCAGGGTGCGGCACTCATATTCATAGCACTTATAGGAAGAAGCATCGGCACCTATCTGTCACTGATGGGTACTGATCTCAATCTCAAAGAGAGACTCTTCTGTGTGATATCCTACATTCCCAAGGCAACGGTACAGGCGGCCATTGGGGCGGTCCCCCTTGAGATGGGGGTAAAACACGGCGAAATAATCCTTGCCGTTGCAGTGCTTTCCATCCTTCTTACCGCTCCCCTCGGAGCCATAGGCATAATGATAACAGGCAACAGGTGGCTGGAAAAGAATGCATAATGTTGGAAGGGGTATTTCGGAGAGAATGCAAAGTGTGGGAGTATTGAATGGACAGCAATTTCAAAAACATTAGAAAAGAGATCCTGCAGATGATAGATGAGGTGGCCGCCCTTGATGCCGTCTCTGAATGTCCCTGCAATGAACTCCGGGACAAGATCCTCCGGAACAGGTTCAACCTTGTGGTTGTCGGCCAGTTCAAAAGGGGCAAGACCACCCTGATAAACGCCCTTCTCGGCACTGACCTTCTTCCCACTGCAGTAATCCCTCTGACATCAATAGTAACCGTAATAGAGTATGGCAGGGATATTGAAGTAACGGTCTTTTTCAACAATGGGAGGACTGAGAGAATACTCCCTGAAGAACTGGCGGAATATGTCACAGAGAAAGGCAATCCCAGAAATGAAAAGGAGGTGGCAGAAGTTCTGATCAGGTATCCTTCAGAATATTTGAAGGACGGAGTCCGTCTGATAGACACCCCGGGTGTGGGCTCAGTGTATCAGCATAATACTGAAGTGGCCTATGAGTACCTGCCGCGCTCTGATGCAACGGTCTTTCTTGTATCTGTCGATCAGCCCCTCAGCAAGGCAGAGATAGACTTCCTGAAGGATGTCCGTCAGTATGCCGACCGGATTTTCTTCCTCCTTAACAAGGCCGATTACCTCAGTCCTGATGAACTGGAGGAGTCAGTGGAGTTTACACTTTTCACCCTGAGAGAGGAGGCAGGTTTTGACTCGCCCGAACTGTATACCGTTTCTGCCAGGCTCTGTCTTGACGGTAAACTCAAGGGGAGTGAAGAGCTGCTCGCCAGGAGCAACATGCCCCTGTTTGAGGATCGGCTGAGAAGGTTTCTTATCGAGGAGAAAGGGATGATCCTCCTCAGGTCTGTATCAAACAACCTGAAAAGGGTTGTTTCCGAGGCCATACTGAAGACAGAACTCCAGATAAAGGCCATTATGGCCCCCATGGAAGAGATCGAGGCAAAACTTCGGGCCTTTGAAGACAGGCTCCGTGAGATAGAGATGGAAAAGAGGGACTTTGAAATCCTCCTTGATGGAGAGAAGAAAAGGATCCTGACCGAGATCCTTGACCCCGATCTTGATGAGGCCAGAAGCCAGCTAAGGGAAGAACTCCTTCCCCGTTTTGAAGAGTTCTATCAGAAGAACAGGGGCCTTTCACCGGGCAGGCTGAGAAAGGAGCTGGGGTCGTTTATCGGCCAGTCGGTGCGTCAGTACTACAGCATATTCAGGAAGAATGAGGATACCAGGATCTCCATTGCCTTTGAGAAGGTGGCGGAGAGGCTTCAATCCAAGATAAACCTGATAGTAGATGAGTTGCTCAGATACTCGTCAGAACTGTTCGACCTCACTTTTGAAAGATTCACGGCTGAGGCATTCTGGAGAATGGAGTCGTCCTTTTATTTCAAGTTCAAGGACGAACCATTGATGATAGAGATGCTGGGAGAGGCCCTCACTTCTCTGATGCCCAGGTTCATCAGTAACAGAGTCATATACAAAAATATGAAAAAATATCTCCTGGAGATGATTGAACGGCAGTCGGGTCGTATCAGATGGGATTTTGTTGACAGACTTCAAAAAAGTCAGCGCGAATTCAGGTGGCAGATGATGGAGAGGATTGATGAAACCACGAAGGGAATCAGGGATGCAATCAAGAAGGGACTCGATTACAGGGAAAAAGGCTCTGAAGAACTGGACGTCAGACAGAGGGAGATGCTGGAAGAACTGAAAAAGCTACAGGATGTCAAAGAAAGGATCAGTCGAATAATGGAGACTGACCTCCAGCAAGGGACTGCTTGAAATGCGTAGCGCTCGCTAACCATGTGGGCCTTCCCGTCTCATGGCCGCAGGGTTCTTTTCAAGCATGTCCTGTCTCCAGGCGTCCCCTGGCTCAGGCGGACTGATCGTCCGGCAACAGATCTTCTCGCAAGGACTCACCTGTATCCGATCCCAGAAGCACCGCAATCCAGCGGGTATCCTCCCTGCTCTGGAGGGCTATCTTGAGCGTCATTGTCAAAGGAACGGAAAGGAGCATACCTACCGGCCCGAAGACCCAGCCCCAGAATACCAGTGAAATGAAGACGACAAGGGTCGAGAGTCCCAGCCCCCGCCCCATAACCTTCGGCTCGATAATATTACCCGCCACTATGTTGATAACCATGTAGCCTATGGCAACCAGTCCCGCGTGGGCAAGGCCAAGCTGGATATAAGCAAGCAGGACTGCCGGAAGGGCAGCAAGGAAAGAACCGATGTTCGGTATGTAGTTCAGGAGGAAGGCCAGAAGTCCCCAGAGGAGGGCAAAATCCACCCCGAGGACCAGGAGCCATAGAGCAACAACAACACCGGTCCCGAGGCTGATAAGGGTCTTGATCGCCATGTATCTCTGGACATTGCGTATGAATGAATCGAAGTAGGGAAAGGATCTGTCCGGATCCTGAAGAACCCCCCTCAGTTTCTGCGGAAAGGTGGACGCTTCAAGGAGTATGAATACAATGGTGAAAGTAATAAGGAAGCCGTTTGTAAGTACACCCCCAAGGCCGGTAAGCATCTTTGAAGCCAGGCTCATCGCCAGTGATGGATTGAACACCTCGAAAAGTTTATCTGTGGAGATATCCATACCTGTTCTGTCAATCAATGAGAGTACTGCCGTGGCCTTCTCCCTCAGCCGTTCCTGGTAGAAGGGGAGGTTCCTGGAAAAGCTCTCTATTGACGTGCCCACCATCGTTCCAATGAGCACTGCGATGACTATGATTGCTGATATTACAATCAGAAGGGCGAGAGCCGTGGGCACCCTTTTTTTCTGCAGCCAGAAAAGAGGCGGTGCCACTATGATGGCTATGAAGGTGGAAAGCAGAAAGGGAACGATAAGAGGTGCGGCAACGCGCATCCCTGCAACAACTATCACAAAGGCCGCTAAAAGGACAATTATGTTCGTGTTTCTGTTATCCATTGCTGGTATCCTATCGCTACAAGATTATTATAACCTGAATTGAATATGCACAGCGAGCGCTAACCCCGTGGTCTTGCCACGGGGTTAGCGAGCGAATATAATAAAACTTCCTTACATATCGAAGATACCCTGCGGTCTTGCCGCAGGGTTCTTCATTGATTTAGAGCTCTTACTGACACTTCCGAAGTGTCAGTAATGAGTGCTGCAATCCTGAGCAGCCTCCTGCAACTGCTACAGGGAGCCGCAAGAGAGGTGAATTACTGGCAAATTGGGGTATAATATGTTCAACAGGCTCCGTCAGGCTGAAAACCCTTAGAAACAATGGTAAAAAAGATGATCACTATCGATGTCCCAGGCTTCGGAAAGGTAGAGATCAGACACCTGGTCTCTGACTTCACTGGAACCCTCTCGGAAGACGGAAGGCTCTCTGATGGTGTGAAGGAGAGGCTTAATGCACTCGCAGAAAAAATCGCCGTACATATTCTTACTGCCGATACATTCGGAAGGGCAAGGGAGGAACTGGAGGGGGTCAACTGCTCAATCCAGATCCTTTCAGGAAAAGACCACGACATTCAGAAGGAGGAATACATCTCGGCTCTCGGGAAAGAAAATGTATTCGCACTGGGTAACGGGAACAATGACCGGAGGATGCTCAGGGCCGCCCGTGTGGGTGTGGCCGTCTGTCTCCGCGAGGGCTGTGCAGTGGATGCCATTCGTTCCGCAGACATCCTGGTAAGGTCAATTACCGATGGCCTTGATCTCCTGCTTCAACCGAACCGGCTCAAGGCAACACTGAGGTTCTGAACCTTCTGTGAATGAAATGTGGGATTTTACGATCCATTACTGGCCTGGAATCCTCTCGGCACTCACAATCGCCCTGTCGACCCTGACCTCTGTCCATGCAATCTTCAACAAAGAAGACTCCATCTCGGCTGTTGCATGGGTAGGCCTGATATGGCTTGTTCCTGTCTTCGGATCAATCCTCTATCTCATGCTCGGAATCAACCGGATCAAGCGGCGTGCAAAGGTCCTGAGAGGTGAACAAACCTGGACAGAGACCAGGACCGGTTATCAAGTAATTGACTATTCAGACCAGGAACTCAGGCTGGGCGATCAGCTCAGGGCCCTTTCAGAACTCGTAAGGAGGATTGTCCAGAAACCACTCCTTCCAGGCAACAGGGTCATTCCTCTGATAAACGGCGACAATGCCTATCCTGCCATGCTGGAGGCGATCGATGAAGCTGAAACCTCCATCAACCTCTCCACCTACATCTTCGACAACGACAATTCAGGAAACACCTTCCTTGAAGCCCTTGAAAGGGCAGTCGGCCGTGGTGTTGAGGTGCGGGTGATCGTCGATGACATGGGTGCACGCTACTCACGACGTCCCATAACAACAAAGATGAAGCGGGCAGGCATAAAAACGGCGAGGTTTCTACCCACGCTTCTGCCCTCAAAGATGCCCTTCCTGAACCTGAGAAACCACAGAAAAATCCTTGTGATAGACGGCAAGACCGGATTCACGGGGGGTATGAACATCAGGGACGGCCATGTCATCGGGGGAAACCCATCTCATCCCGTCCAGGACCTGCACTTCATGATTGAGGGTCCCGTGGTGGCCCATTTACAGGAAGCATTTCTGGAAGACTGGGCCTTCTGTACCGGCGAGAGACTGGACGGGGAAATCTGGTTTCCTGAGATCGGTCCCAGAGGCAGTATCCTGGCCCGGGGGATACCCGACGGCCCGGACGAGGACTTCGGGAAACTCCTCTGGACATTCCACGGCGCACTGGCCTGCGCCAAATCATCCATCAGGATAGTCACTCCCTACTTTGTCCCTGACTCTTCTCTCATAACCTCTCTCAACATCGCGGCCATGCGGGGAGTGAGGGTGGAGATAATACTCCCCCGGACAAACAACCTCCCCATGGTCAAGTGGGCCTCTACGGAAATTCTGCCACAGCTCCTTGAACACGGCTGTACTGTATATCTCACAAGTCCGCCCTTTGATCACACGAAACTCATGATCATAGAC
>WFTX01000173.1 GCA_015485235.1 Nitrospirota bacterium
GGGTTTACTTTGGCGGAAGGATTCAGGCACGGATCACCTGGGGAAGACGCTCCCCCGGCCGGTCCGTCAGGAAGCGGACCCTTGGGAGCTACAGCCAGGAGAGCAGGATTATCAGGATCAACCCGATCCTGGACCGCCCCGGCATTCCCCGGTTTTTCATAGAGTACGTCATCTATCATGAGATGCTCCATGCCCGCTTCGGCATAAAGGTAAAGGGTGGCAGGCAGGTCATCCATCCGCCCGAGTTCAGGACAGAAGAGAAGAAATTCAGACAATATCAAAGGGCAATCGAGTGGGAAAAGAGGATTCGATGAGATGAAGGCACTGCTCCAGAGGGTGAGTGAGGCATCGGTGGAGGTCGAGGGCCGGAGGGTCGGAAGCATCGGGAAGGGCCTGCTGATTCTTCTCTGTGCTGAAAGGGGGGACACTGACAAAGACCTCTCATATATCCTGAGAAAGGTCCTGAACCTCCGGATCTTTGAAGACCAGACCGGAAAGATGAACCTCTCCGTGAATAATATCGGCGGGGAGATCCTTGTCGTCCCCCAGTTTACCCTTGCCGCCCGTGTAAAAAAAGGCAACAGGCCCTCCTTTGATGATGCAGAGGCTCCTCAAAGGGCGGAGGATCTCTTTAACCGGTTTGTTGAAGCCCTCACCAGCGAGGTCACCAAAGTGGAAACGGGGAGATTCGGCAGGCACATGAAGGTAAGCCTCCTGAATGACGGACCTGTAACAATAATGGTAGACTCCAGGCTCTGACCTTTTCCTTGCCTTACAGTTGCATAAATTGTTCCCCGGAGGCAAGGGGTGGTCAATACGACTGAATGCCCTCACGAAGCCTTCCCTGTCTGTTCAGTTGTCCGGGGGTATGCTCTGAATTTTTCATTATCAATACCTGATCGTTCATTAAAGCGCATCCCTGTGTCGGCTCGGCGGAAACCGTCCGGTCCTCTCTACCCAAAACCCTTTTTACCACTGATCAGGACTCTTAAGGCACTGTCCATAACAGACTTTCTCTACTCAGACACGACCGGAGCTTTATAATGAAAAATTGCAGAGCACACCCCCGGGATCATGCCGTATCGAAGCGGTTTTCTTTCACATCCGCTCGCATAAGCTCCTGTGCATACTCATCTTAACGTCAAGGTTTCGTCTGAAAGAAAATTTTCCTGCCCCTCTCCCCCTAAAGTTTTCCCCCCGGCGTCCGATAAAAGAGACAAAGGAGGTCGGATGCCATGACAACTTTAGGGATCATTCCAAAGAACTTTTCACTCAGGTTAACAGTCACTGTCATCACCATAATTGCAATCGGCGTGACCGTGACAGGGATTCTGCTCTACATCAGTTCCCAGGTTTTCATCGGCCAGACCTATACGGAAGGGCTGAAGAACCTTGCCCAGATGAAGGAGATCCTTTTACAGAAGAGCATTATAATCTATCTGGCAACCTCCTTCTTCATCATCGGAGGGATAGTGCTTCTTACCCTCTTTTATTCCCACAGGGTGGCAGGCCCCCTCTACCGTCTGGGTGTTTCGGCAAGAACGATAGCAGGCGGTGATTACACCCTGAGGGTAAAACTGAGGGACAGGGATGTTGTCCATCCCCTTGCCGAATCACTGAACTTCCTTACAGAGCAGTACAGAAAGAGGATGGTACTGCTTGCCGAAAGGGTAGCGGGGGTGCGGGAAGCAGCTGAACATGTTGCAGAGCTTTCTCGCAAGGACGGCAATGGTGAGTTCGAGCGGGCGATAGACCAGCTTTCCAGGGCATCGGAAGAACTCAAGAAAGCGATGGCGGATATCAAGATATGAAGGCAAGGGTTATCATAGGAACCTTTGCAATGCTCCTCATATTTTTCTCCGGGGTTTACAGCCTCCTCGAAGAGCCTCACAGCTTCAGTGAAGATGAATGCATGAGATGCCACCTCACAGATCCGCAGGGAAAGACCGGCCCCCTTCCGCTTGTGGCTCGGGAGAGTGAACTCTGCAGCGACTGCCACGATGTCTCGGAGTCCCTCCTTACCCATCCCGTGGACGTGACTCCCAAGCATACGAGGATACCCGCTGACATGCCCCTTTCCCTTGAAGGCACCCTTACCTGCTCCACCTGCCACGACATTCACTCTTCATACCGGACTCCCTTCGGCACCCCTTCCCACTTCCTTAGGAGGCAGGTCTCGGGCCGGCAGTTCTGCATGATCTGCCACCGTGAGAGCGTTGCGGGAGAGTCCCTCAGCCATGCAGAGGTGATAGAACAGGCCCACTTCAAGTCGAGGTATTACATCACTGACAACTCCAGGACGATCGATGATGTCTCTGCAGAGTGCCTGTCCTGTCATGACGGCTCAGTCGGCAAACTCTCCGTCATAGGTGTGGGTAACTGGTCCCATTCGGAGGGCTTCATGAGCTATGATTCAGGCACCCACCCGATAGGCGTGAGTTACAGGGATGCATTCAGAAAGTCACCGGACGGATTCCGGCCCCCCTCAATGCTGGATGAAAGGATACAGTTAGTAAACGGAAAGGTCAGCTGTATCTCCTGTCACAACATGTATGCAGAGACACCCATGAAACTCGTAATGTCAAATGAGAAGAGCAGGCTCTGTCTTGCCTGCCATATAAAATAATGAACCGACCAGGGAGGTTGCAGTGAACAGGAAACCTTACAGAAGAAGACATTACTTCATAAACAGGTATTTTCAGGGCCGTTTCATCCTCGCCTTCGTTCTCCTTGCCTCCATCGGAGGGGTGACCGCCATAGGCCTTTTCAACTTCTTTGCCTACAGAAAACTGGACAGCCTGATGTACTCCATCCACATTCCGGCAAGGAATATAAATGAACTCCTCTCTGCTGATCTCATCTATGCAAACCTCTTCGCCTTCATGTTCGTCCTGATCGTCTTCTTCATAGCCATGAACCGGCTTACTATAAAGATATCGGGACCCCTCTATCGTATCAAGAAGGACCTTGAGAGTATTGCGGCAGGCGACCTGAGTTTTAATATTACCCTCCGGTACAAGGATGAATTCAAGGACTTTGCAAATGAACTCAATATCCTTGTTGAGAAACAGAGAGAACTCTTCGGTACATTGAAAAGAGAGATAGAGACTGTTGACCGCTATACCCGTGAGGCGGAACGGTATTATCCGAAACATGATATGGTGGCATTGAAGGTAAAACATCTCCTTTCCCACCTGAAGAACATAGAAGAAGAGATCAGCAAGATAAGGACATGAAGGCCGGCCGGGTCATAGCCGTCTCCCTTGCCCTTGTCTTCAGCCTTTCAGGGAAAGCCCTTTCATCCCATAACGACATCACCCGGATAAGATGCCTTTCCTGTCACGTAAAACTCCCCTTCAACAAGATCGCCGACACATTCAGCACCCGGTCCATAGAAGTCTGTCAGGACTGTCACAGGGATGAGATGATCACCTTTTCCCATCCCGTAGGGATGCCGGTGGGAATAAAGCTCCCAAAGGACCTGCCCCTGAGTAAAGAGGGGAAACTCATCTGTATCACCTGTCATACCTTTCACAAATCCAATTATCTGCCCGGCTACAGGAAAAAGACCTACCTTCGAAGAAGCGTGCTCGGAAAGCGGTTCTGCCTCAACTGCCATGAAAGGGACCCGCTCGTCCCTGTCACAGGAGAAGAATAGCCACACCCCCTTTTCCTCAAAAACCCTGCCTTAATGTTAAAATAAACATCTTGCTGCATCTTGGCAGGTAGTTGAAAAACTGAGAAAACCCACGGAGGAATGAGGAAGATGGAGAACCAGAAGATCGTTGAAGAGATAATGAGGCTGAAGGAGGACAGGAATGCAATAATCCTTGCTCATAACTATCAGCGGGACGAGGTTCAGGAGATAGCTGACTTTACCGGGGATTCCCTCGAACTCTCAAGGGAGGCTGCGAAGATGGAGTGTGATCTGATAGTCTTCTGCGGCGTGAATTTCATGGCAGAAAGCGCCTCCATCCTCTCGCCTGAGAAGACCGTGCTCCTTCCCGAACTGGAGGCAAACTGTCCCATGGCGGACATGATCCGTGTGGAAGGGGAAAGGAAGGTCTGGAAGAGCTTCCCGGGCTACAGGGAGCAGCCCGCCTTTGTCTTCCCCCATGATTTTACACTCAGGGACATGAAAGAGAGTTACCCCGATGCACCGGTAGTGACCTATGTAAACACCACCGCTGATGTGAAGGCGGAAAGCGACATCTGCTGTACATCTTCCAACGTGGTCAAGGTGGTTGAGTCCCTCCCTGTGGATCAGGTAATCTGCATCCCCGACAGGAACCTCTCTGCCTGGGCCGCAAAGATGACCGGAAAGAAGATCATCTCCTGGGACGGTTTCTGCCACGTCCATGACAGGGTGACTGCCGAGGATGTGGAGAAGGCAAGGAAGGAGCACCCCGACGCCCTCCTTATGGCACACCCTGAATGCAGGCTCGAGGTCCTGGATCTTGCAGATCATGTAACAAGCACTTCAGGCATGCTCAGATACGCAAGGAGTTCCGACCATAAAGAGTTCATAGTAGGCACTGAGGTGGGGCTCCTCTACAGGCTCCGGAAGGAAAACCCTGAAAAGACCTTTCATCCCCTCAGGTCCGACATGATCTGCCCGAACATGAAGAAGACCAGACTCACCAGCGTCCTTACCGCCCTCAGGGAGATGAAGCATCAGGTGAAAGTACCGGAAGATATCAGGGTAAGGGCCGTAAAGGCTCTGGACAGGATGTTAGAGATAGTCTGAATGCAGGAAGGAGACGGAAAAAGGAGTTTCTATCTTCTCACCCTTGGCTGTCCGAAAAACACGGCCGATTCCGAGGAACTCTCAGGGCTTTTGATCTCCCAGGGCCTGAAGGAGGCGGAAGATCCTGAAGGGGCCGACATCCTCCTGCTCAACACATGCGGCTTTATCGAGGATGCCCGGAAGGAATCCATTGACGAGATTTTCAGGCTCATCCGGTTAAAGGGAAAGACGAGACAGCTGATAGTATTCGGCTGCCTTGCCCAGCGATACAGGGACGAGTTAATGAGGGAGATCCCTGAGATCGACCTCCTCTTCGGCGTGAACGAGGAAGAGAGGATTCTCCAGGAAGTCTCTGGAAATGGCTCTCTCCCGACCCCCGATCCGGTCAGTCTCCCCGGCCGTTCATCAACATATCGTTACCTGAAGATAGCCGACGGCTGTAACCGGGGTTGCAGCTTCTGCGCAATCCCCTCCATAAAGGGACCCTTCAGCAGTATTCCACCGGAAAAACTCCTCGTGAAGGCCCGGCGGTTCATCTCTTCAGGGGCAAGGGAGATCATACTCGTTGCCCAGGAAACCACATCCTATGAATGGGACACCGGGAAATACAGGCTGGAGGACCTTATCAGGGACATAACCCGGATAGAGGGGGACTTCAGGGTGAGGCTTCACTACTTTTCCCCCTATGCAGTAAGGGAGGAGCTTCTCGAGGAAATGGCCCTGAACCCGAAGGTGTGTAAATATGTAGACATCCCCCTCCAGCACTCGGAGGAGGGAGTGCTCCGACTCATGAGAAGGGGAGGCAACCGGGATTTCTTCAGGGATCTGATAGAAAAGATCAGGAAGATCGTCCCCGGCGTAACCCTGAGGAGCACCTTCATAGTCGGCTTTCCCGGTGAGACAGAGAGGGACTTCGAAGGACTCCTTGATTTTGTGGAAGAGGTGGGCTTTGACCGCCTGGGTGCCTTTCTCTACTCAAGGGAGGAAGAGACACCGGCCTGGCCCCTTGGAGACCCTGTCCCCATTGAAGTAAAGGAAAAGAGATACCATGAACTGATCTCCCTCCAGGAAAGGATATCCCTCCAGAAGAACCTCGCCCTTTCAGGCAAAAGGCTGAGGGTGCTGGTTGATGAGACTGACGGAGGGGTTGCAATCGGGAGGCATGAAGGCCAGTCCCCGGAGATCGACGGTGTCACCCTGATACGGAAGGCCGGGGGGATCAGGCCTGGTGAGTTCATTTATACGATCATCACCGACGGAAACGAGTATGACCTTGAGGGGGTCCCGGCATGAGGAAGAAAGGGCTGACCACTCATATCATCCTCTTTATCCTTACCGTGGTCTCAACTCTTATCGCCGGTGCCCTCCAGAAGGGGATAAACATACTGGAGGAGCCCTGGAGGATTATCGAGGGGATACCCTTCTCCGTCTCCCTCCTTGCCATACTCCTGACCCATGAACTCTCCCACTTCTTTGCCTCCCGCCGTCATCATACCCATGCAACGCTCCCCTACTTCATCCCGGCACCATCTATTATCGGCACCTTCGGCGCCTTCATCAAGATGAAGTCACCCATCAGAACAAGGGAGGCCCTCATCGACATAGGGGCATCAGGCCCCATCGGCGGCTTCATCGTGGCACTGGTCGTTACGGTCATAGGACTTGCCCATTCCGAGGTAGTCACACTGAAGGGTTCTGAGGTAGGCCTACTCCTGGGTGATTCCATCCTCTTCTCAGTGCTTACAAAGGCGGTCCTCGGAAGCCTTCCCGAGGGAAAGGACGTCATGCTGAGCCCCGTGGCCTTTGCAGGCTGGATAGGCTTCTTCGTCACCTCCATGAACCTCCTTCCAATAGGCCAGCTTGACGGGGGACATATCGCCTATGCCCTCCTTGGTGAGAAAAATCACCGGAAGGCATCCATATTCTTTGCGACCATCCTTGCCCTTGCCGGGATAGGGAGGCTCTACCTCTACAGCAGCTTCTTTACAGGAACCCCCTTCGGGGTCCTCAGGGACTATCTCTGGGAGGGCTGGGCGGTCTGGGCGTTTCTCCTCTACATGCTGGGGCTGAGACACCCCCCTGTCCTCTTCTGGGAGGAACCCCTGGACAGGAGGAGAAGGTTCATCGGCTGGCTCTCCCTCCTGATCTTCATCCTTACCTTCACGCCTGTACCCTTCAGGATGGGCTGATCCCCGACTGTAACCAATTTGTAACCTCCCCTGTGTTATAAAGGAAAACAGACAGGCATTTGAACCTTTCAGAATGAAATTGCCACTAAGATACAAAAACTGAAAGGGAGGTATAGGAGATGCTTGAGAAAGGGGCAAGACATTGGGCAACCCTTCTGGTCTTCCTGATGATCTTCCAGCAAACTCTCGCATTCGCAGGGGGACAGAAGGGAATGGTTAGGATCAAATCAGTGAGTAAGAGACAGGTCAAACTCAAAGCCGGCGCTCCACCAGTAAAAATCAAGATTAAGGGACAGAACCTTGATGCCATTACATCAGCAGTGGTACTCCTTAACAACAGGCCGACAGGTTTTGTAAAGGCCTTTTTGGGCCCGCCACACAAAAACCGCCGGAATATCAGACTCAGGGCAACAAAGAATGCACCCACAAAATGCTGTTATACCATCCAGGTAAGGGCAGGCGGATTCCAGACTGTTATACCCCCAAATCTGCTAAGAATCGAAACCATCTCAACTGCTGCAGTCAGCCCCCTTTTATCGAAGAGTACAAAGAGACATGTTTCAAAGACATCCCGGGAAAAGACCACTGCCAGCACACCTGTAGTTAAAAACCTGCATCGCCAGTACAGAAAACCACGAAAGGGACCTTTGCGCATACTGTACCTGCAAACAAAAACCGGGCATTCACTACAGCGAACAGGACAGAAAAGGCAAAGTCTGAATCATCCTCGTCAGCCAAATCTAACAAGGGAAGTGGAAAACAGGGAAGTCCTTTGAAAGGTTCCGTTAAGAGTGCTGCTGATGAGGGCAAACAAAAGCCTCATGAGGTAGTAATAGTCTTTGATGGGCAGAAGTTGGCCAGGCTGATAGCCCAGAAACTGAAAGAGAAATACCAGAAACTGAGCAGTGCTGAGAAGGCAGAGTTCAGAAATGAGTTTGAAGGAATCAGGAATACAGGGGATACCACCGCAAAGATAACCAGATTTAATGAATTTGTTGGTAAGTACCTGAATTCAAGTGACTTTGGCAAAAGAGAGGTGGAAAGTGCACTTAAAGGAGTGAGTATTGGAGGGATATTTCATCCTGCAGGTTCTTTAGGAGGTATTCAGCAGGTAACAAGACGGTATGGGATAGGAGAAAGCACCTTAACGCCAGAACGAAGTGCCGATACGCTTGTTCAGAGTATGTATAACCTGATTACAAATAGACCCTCAATGACCGAGATGGCTGGAAGACACCGTCGGAGAAGAACTGGACAACACCGTCGGAGAAGAACTCATGCTGGTAATAGAAGTAGCGCAATACCTACTGTAACCTATTGTATAGATTGCGGAACAGGTTATCCTACACCTCCCGTCCCTTCACCCGATAACCCATATGTAATAATGTATGTTGTAGACAAGTTTGGTAATCGCTTGTATACGGTGCATGCTGGAAAAGAAAGTAGAGTGATAGTAAAAGATGCGGAAATGACGATAAGAAGTGCAGGGTCAGACACAGGCGGCAGTAACAGTGAAGAGTCTAAAATTAAAATAGAAATGGGTGAACCTGTAATATTACCTCTAAGCGCTGTTAAGAAAGAAGGCTCTTCCGGTGGTTCTGATAAAGGTAGTTCCGGTGGTTCTGATAAAGGTAGTTCCGGTGGTTCTGATAAAGGTAGTTCCGGTGGTTCTGATGAAGGTAGTTCCGGTGGTTCTGATGAAGGTAGTTCCGGTGGTTCTGATGAAGATAGTTCTGGTGGTTCTGATCAGGGGTCCACGGAAGGTTCTGAAGGCTCATCCAGTGGTTCAGATCAGGGAACATCCGGTGAATCAGGAGGTTCTGAGGAAAAAGATGAATCTGGCATGCCGGACCCGATGGGTTATACTCCCGAAAGGGATTCTGGCCCGCAATCGGAGGAAGAGTGTGCCTCAGAGTGTGGTGCACAGGGATATACCTGGCTCAATAATTTCTGTTACTGCGGTGGTGAACCTTCGCGGGGCATAAAACAGCCTTCCGGTGATACTGTGCGTCCCTCACATTTTCCAATGCCTTCGCAGGATGAGACCAAAGCCTTCCTGAAAGGCAAAACGCAGACTCAGATTCTTACAGAGGGCCCCGAGGGCGGAGAACTCCCTGGTGGCTTTGGCGATATTGGTCATGACACTGCCCCATCAAGGACTCCACCGCCACCGGTAATGCCACCGGAAGGAGAGGAAGGCAAGCCACCTGTTGAGAGCCTTGGCGGGGGAAACCCTACAAGCAACCCTGGCGTAGGGCCCTGTCTAAATTGTGATTAGGTTTTACACCTTTCATGGAGGCAGGCCATTCATCCGGCCTGCCTTTTTTAATTATCTGTAACCTTTTTGTAACCTCTCCTGTGGTATAAGAAG
>WFTX01000174.1 GCA_015485235.1 Nitrospirota bacterium
ATTATCATGTACCAGAATATGGTGCTCCCGATCAGGATGAGCGTGCCGATCGCTACAAGGAGCTTGCTGCTGAGGGAATTCCGGGACTTCCTGGCAATCAGGTCCCGGATAAACTCGATATTGTTTGAAAAATCAGCCATCTAACCAGCCCTCCCCGGTGGTTATCCACTCTAAACTCTACTACAAACCCTCTCTTAAAATCCAGCCGTCTCTCCTTCACCTGAACCCACATCTTGACACTCCGGCAAAATCATGGGTTTATTTTACCAGTAAATAAGTCTTTTTTATTGAGAGATAAGTTTTTTATTGACAAAGGGGCCTCCTTTTTTGTATAAAAATAGCCATGCCTGGACGCTATTTGCCGACAGAGTATCTGCCAGTTGCAATTTTTATTGCAATTTCAATAGCTTTTGGCCTCGGGGCCCTGATCATGGGCAGTATGGTCAGACTCAGGCGGCCCTATCGTGAAAAACTGATGCCCTATGAATCGGGGATAGACCCTGTGGGAGAACCCCGTGTACGGTTCTCCATCCGGTTCTATATAATAGCCATGCTCTTTGTTGTCTTTGATGTGGAAGCTATTTTCATGTACCCATGGGCGATCGTCTTCGACAAGATAGGTCTTTTTGCCCTGATAGAAATGATCATATTCATCGTCATTCTTCTGGTCGGTTACGTCTATGCCTTGAAGAAAGAGGCCTTCCGCTGGGAGTGAGAATATCACCAGAGAGGTGAACCGATGGTCGTTGATACTGAAAGAGAACTCGTTGAAGTTGAAGAAGGGATAAAGATCATCCCCGGAGCAAACACCATTATCACCACCCTTGACAGGCTTGTCAACTGGGGAAGGGCCTCATCCCTCTGGCCTGTCACCTTCGGTCTGGCATGCTGTGCCATCGAGATGATGACGACAGGATCAAGCCATTACGACCTGGACAGGCTCGGAATCATATTCAGGGGTTCCCCACGACAGGCCGACCTTCTCATAGTGGCCGGCACGGTCACAAAGAAAATGGCGCCCGTCGTGAGAAGGGTCTACGACCAGATGCCAGAGCCCCGGTATGTGATATCAATGGGAAGCTGCGCCTGCTCAGGCGGCATATTCCGTTCATACAGCACAGTACAGGGCTGTGACACTTTCCTGCCTGTCGATGTATACGTACCTGGCTGTCCTCCCCGTCCGGAGGCACTCATTGATGGAATTGTAAGACTGCAGGAGAAGATACGGAAGGAGAGATTGCGGTGGAGCCGCTGGAGATAGCAGAAAAGATAAAGGAAAAGTTCCCTGAAGAAGTCAGGGAAGTCAAGGAGTTCAGAGAACAGGTTTCAGTAATAATCAGACGGGACCGGATCAGGGATATAGCCACCTGGCTTCACGATGATCCGGATCTCAACTTCGACTTCCTGAAGGACCTCTGCGGTGTTGATTATTTCCGGAAGAAGGACCCCCGTTTCGAGGTCGTCTATACTCTTTATTCCACAAAACACCACCACATGATAAGACTGAGGGCTGAAGTGCCGGAGGAAGACCCCTCCATCGAGAGTGTAACGAATATCTGGAAGGGAGCTGACTGGCACGAAAGGGAATGTTTTGATATGTACGGGATCACCTTCAAGGACCATCCCGACCTGAGAAGGATCCTCCTCCCGGAGGACTGGGAGGGCCACCCGCTGAGGAAGGACTACCCAGAGAAGGGACCGGAGGAGGAATGGAAGGGGTTCCTGGAGGTCCTTGAGACCGCTGAAAGGCTGAAGGAGTATACATGGAAGGGATAGAGAAACCCCTGGAGACCAGAGAGCTTACTCTCAGCATGGGCCCCCAGCACCCGTCGACCCACGGCGTGCTCAGGCTTGTGCTCCAGATAGACGGTGAGACAGTAGTCAAATGCACCCCCTATGTGGGATACCTCCACAGGGGCGTGGAGAAGCTTGCCGAGGGGATGACCTATCTCCAGGCACTTCCACTTACTGACAGGCTCGACTATATCTCCTCAATGTCCAACAATGTGGGATACTGTCTTGCCGTTGAGAGACTTATGGGTATAAAGGCCCCCGAGAGAGCGGAATTCATCAGGACCATGGTCTCCGAGATGACCAGGATCAGCAGCCATATCATATGGCTCGGGACCCATGCCCTCGACCTCGGTGCAATGACCCCCTTTCTTTATGCCTTCAGGGAGAGGGAGTGGATACTTGACCTCTTCGAGATGCTCTGCGGTGCAAGACTGACGGTCAGTTACCCGCGGATTGGTGGAGTAAGGAATGATGTCAGCCAGGAGTTCCTTGACAGCCTCTACCAGTTTACCGAAGAATTCCCTTCAAGGATTGAAGAGTATGAAACCCTTCTTAATGAGAACCGGATCTGGCTGAAGAGGACAAAAGGTATCGGCGTCCTCTCTGCAGAGGAGGCGATAAACTGGGGCCTCACAGGCCCGACCCTCCGGGGCTCTGGTGTAGATTACGATATAAGAAAGAAATTTCCCTACGATGCCTACGACCGGGTGGAATTTGACGTCCCTGTCGGCAGAAATGGTGATGTCTATGACAGGTATCTCTGCAGGATGGAGGAAATGAGACAGTCAAACAGGATCATCAGACAGTGTATCGAGATGCTCCCTGAAGGTCCCATACTTGCCCCTGATGCACCAAAGTTCACCCTTCCTCCAAAGGACCGGGTCCTTGCAGACATGGAGTCCCTCATACACCACTTCGTAC
>WFTX01000175.1 GCA_015485235.1 Nitrospirota bacterium
ACTGGTATATGGGTTTCAGAGATACGACAAAGTGCTGTGGCATGGTATTGAGTGTTTCATTTTTGGCAGGAGGAGGACGGGATATTTTGATTTGAGGAAACTGGACGGAACAAGAGTTCATGCCTCGGCCAGATGGAAAGACTGCTCTCTCTTTGAGAGAGCCAAAACATTTCTGATGGAAAGGAGGTTGTGGCTCCTCCCCTCCCTAACGGAAAGGGTCTCCGCCATTAAAGTCTGAGATGAAGATGGATATATTCGTATCAAAGCACAACAATGTGCTTGCAGAGAACAGACTGCTAAAATTTGCAATAGTAGTGATCGGCACGGTGGTGCTGTTAAACACATATCTTCTGTACAGTTACCTCAATACATCGAGAACAGTGGTAGTACCACCGAAAATCAACAGCAAACTTGAAATCTACGGTAATAAGGCATCAGAGGCATACTACAAAGAATTTACACGCTATATCATGGCATTGCGTCTCAATTACACCCCTGCAACAATCCGTGATCAGCTTGGTGAACTACTTACACTTTTTGTCCCATCTGTTTATGGTAAAGCAGAGGAAGCGTTCTATGACCTTGCCGACAAGGTGGAAAGCGCAAAGGTATCCAGTATGTTTTTTCTCTCGAAGATAGAGGTGCAGGGTAATGAAATACATGTATTTGGGATTAGACGTGTCTATTCGCTTACAGGCGAGATGGTTCAGGACTCACAGGAGGAATACACTATAAGATTCAGGATGGATAACGGTAGGTTCTATCTTACCGATATACCGAAACTGGCAGGAAAGAAATAATCGGGAGGAGAGAATGTCAAAAAGGGTGTTTATAACCATACTGCTCAGGCTTATATTGACAACGCACTCATACGCTGTGCATGTAGGGAAGAAGGAATGTGCAATGGGAGCGGTAAACAGCGGGGACCAGATTTTGCAGACCTGTGTGGATGCTCCTGACACTCCAGGCACTGACAAAAGAGTTACAACGGCAAGCACATACGACCTTGCCAGCATAATAAAAAGACCTGAGATAAAGATCGTATATCCAGAGGTTACAACGGCAATCGAGATGTCGAGCACGGATGTAAACCGCATTATCTGCCCTGTCACAAGCAACGAGGTAAATGTCATACACTCCACAGAGAAGGGCATGATAACGAAGGTGGTTGAAAACAATGTGTTCGTGAAATTCTCGATAGTCAAGAAAAAGGAAGGTCCCAATGAGGAATTGATATACAGAGACAGTCCGGCAGAGTTGTATGTGGTCTGTGGCGGTGAGGTTTTTTCGATGATAGTCATACCGAAGCAAATACCGACACAGACGGTCAAACTGTCCACGGGCACAAAAGACAGGATCAAAGAGAACATAGAGATGATGTCTGGAATGCCACTTGAGGAAAAGATCATCAAGATGATACAGGCAGCTTACAAGGATGACATACCGAGTACCTTTACGGTCGAGGACAGAAGGACAGATATGGGGTTATATGAGGATGTCAGCGTTGTTCTCAGGCGGGTGATTTCGGCAGATGGAACGGGCTTGAGGTTACTCGAATATGATGTAAGGGCTGTCGGAAGTAACGAGATCCATGTAAACGAGACAACCTTCATGAGGCCGGAACTGGCAGGCAGGATACCTCTTGCAATAGCACTTGAAGAGCATACCATCACGGAAAGGCCATCGAGGTTATTTGTGGTTCAGGTGGTCAAGGAGGTGGAAAAGTGAAAGACCGGTTCAAGGAATACTGGGGAAACATAGAGCCAGGTAGGAGAAAGCAAATAGTTCTGCTTGGGCTTATTGGGTTGATTGTCCTCGTGGGGCTACTTGCATATTCCTCAAGGCCAAAAGACCAGAGGCAGGAAGCAGGTCCGAAAAAAGAAGAAGTTGCACTTGATAGTTCTGTAATAGAGAAAAGCATCTACATGGAAAATAAGAAACAGATAGACCGTCTCAGGGCATCCATAGAGGGGCTGAAAGAGGAGTTGAAAAAAGAAAAGCAGGAAAAGTCAGAGGCAGAGAAAAAGGAAACAAAAGAGACAAAGGCAGAGCTTCCAAAATTGCCAAGCCAGAAGGAACTCCCGCCACTACCTGCCCCGCCACAGACGGCACAGAAGGAGAAAAAGCCTGTGGTAACAATGGAAAAGGTGGGTGACATAACCGTGTTCAACGCACCCATTGAGACCGAGGTGCAGTCCATCGAGGAGGCACGCAGGGAGGCTAAAAAAAAAGCAAATACGATCTATCTTCCACCTTCTTTCATGGAGGCGATGCTTCTTTCGGGGCTGGACGCACCTACAGTCGAAGCAGGTCGTAGCCATCCCGTCCCGGTCTTGCTCCGTATAAAAGACCTTGCAGTTTTACCCAACCGTGTAAAAGCCAATCTGAAGGGGTGTTTTGTCATAGCGGAAGGCTATGGAGATCTATCCACCGAACGGGCAAATCTCCGCTTGGTTACTCTATCCTGTTTGAGTAAAGGTGGAAAAGCCGTAATAGACCAGGCAGTGAAGGGTTTTGTAGTTGACGCTGATGGAAAGATCGGCCTGAAGGGCAGGGTGGTGTCAAAGATGGGAAGTGCAATTGTAAGGACAACATTGGCAGGATTGCTCGGAGGTTTGGGAGATGCAATTCAAAGTGCATATACGGATACAAGTGTTTCCCTTGCCGGCACCACAACTCAGGTTGATCCAGAACATATCGGAAAAGTTGCATTGGGCAGAGGTATATCGAGGGGAACGAAAGAGTTGGAGAAATTCTATCTCGAACTTGCAAAACAGGCAATGCCCGTAATAGAGGTAGGT
Organism: Nitrospirota bacterium; assembly: GCA_015485235.1. Lineage (GTDB taxonomy): Bacteria > Nitrospirota > Thermodesulfovibrionia > Thermodesulfovibrionales > JdFR-85 > WFTX01. Next base: position 2,802 of record WFTX01000175.1, read on the forward strand.
GCAACGAAGACCGTGACACTTGTGATTAGTGAAGGGGTTCGTTTGAAGAT
>WFTX01000176.1 GCA_015485235.1 Nitrospirota bacterium
CACCTGAAGAGACAGCGGAAAACATGAAAAGAGAGATCCTGAAGGCCGTTGATGAACTCTCCGGCCTCCCTCCTGAAAGGCTTATCGAATCCCGTTACCAGAAGCTCCGGAGGATAGGAGCCCTTTCGTCACAGGGAGAATCCCCTTAAGGTGACGCCTGAGGACCGGCAGGGGCAAGGGGAGGGGACCAGACTTCCGGAACTGGATGAGCTTGAGGAAGTCATAGAGAGGCTCAGACTGGCAAATAAGGAATGTCCGGTCATAGTGGAAGGCAGGCGGGACAGGGACGCACTCCAGAGGCTCGGACTTGAGGGGGAGATCATCACCATCCATTCAGGAGGCACATTGTATGACTTTGCTGAAGAGTTGATACACGCACACGAAACCATCATCCTCCTGCCTGACTGGGACGATAGGGGTGAACTCCTCTACGGCAAACTTGCCTCACTCCTCAGGGGGATATATGAAAGGAATGAATCGATAAGAAACAGGCTTATAGAACTCTGTAGCGGGCTTATCAAGGAAGTGGAGGAGATCCCGTCGCTGCTTGAATACCTGAAGGAGAAGAAAAGGAGAGAATCACGTCAGGACTGAGTCTGTTTCAGCCCTCTTTCTTCTCTTTGCTGGGAGAACACGTCTCCCCCGGCTGAGTTGATCAGGTAGGTATCCCCAGCCGCGGAAATATTACTGTCTGCAGGAGAACCCATAGCAGAACAACCCCTCCGACAATAAGGATATCAGACATCACTCGCTCCCTTTGGTCTTCTCTTTCCGGGGATGTCTTTCTTCAAAGTCAACAAACTCCAGGACTGCCAGCGGGGCCTGGTCCTTCAACCGGTTCCTGGTCTTTATTATCCTGAGATACCCCCCGTTCCGGTCCTTGAACCGCGGTGCTATCTCATCAAAGAGCTTTGCCACTGCTGCACGGTTGGGGATCTTTGACAGGGCAAGCCTCCTTGCATGGAGGTCCCCCCTCTTTCCGAGGGTAACGACCTTTTCGGCCAGCCCCTTTACCGCCTTTGCCTTGGCAACGGTGGTCTCTATCCTTTCGTGGAGAAGCAGATTGACGATAAGATTCCTGAAAAGTGCCTTTCTCTGGTTTGCCGTCCTTCCGAAATGTTTTCTCTTGACTCTGTGACGCATCTCAGCTCTTACCTCCTTCAGCCCTGTGCTTCTCTAACAGCTCCGGATCTATCTTCATCCCGAAGTCAAGGCCCATCTTGTTCAGGATGGCCTTGATCTCATCAAGTGACTTTTTCCCGAAGTTCTTTGTCTTCAGCATCTCATGTTCCGTTTTCTGGACGAGATCCGCTATGGTGCTGATATTGGCGTTCTTGAGACAGTTGTAGGATCTCACGGAGAGTTCCAGTTCCTCCACTGACTTCAGAAGGTTCCGGTTGAAGTCTCCCTCAATCAGGCCGGCTCCCTGCCCCTCGCCTGACTCATCCGTCTCTTCCTCCTCGCTTTCATCGAGGACAAAGAGGCTCATGTGCTCAATCAACAGCTCTGCAGCCCTGGAGAGGGCCTTCTGGGGCGTTATGCTCCCGTCTGTCCAGATCTCCATAATGAGCCTGTCATAGTCAGTGGAGCGTCCCACCCGGGCCTTCTCCACAAGCATGTTGACCTTCTTGATGGGATTGAAGAGGGCGTCTATGGAGATGATATCTATGGGCTGGTTCTTCTCCTTGTTGGCCTCTGAAGGGAGATAACCCAGTCCCTTTTTTACGTAGAGTTCAGCCTGAAAGGTCACCCCGTCATCAACGGTTGCTATATGCTGCTCCGGTGTCAGCAACTCGAGGTTCGCCTCGCACTCGATGTCAGTACCGGTCACATTCTTTGGGCCGGTTACATCAATCCTGGCGACCCTCTTTTTGTCTCCGTTCATCCTGAACCTGAGTTTCTTCAGGTTCAGGACTACATCAACCATGTCTTCCTTCACGCCCTTTATCGTCTGGAACTCATGCAGCACACCCGGGATCTTGACCTGAGTGATTGCAGCCCCTTCGATAGAGGAAAGGAGTATCCTCCTCAGGGAGTTGCCAACGGTCGTGCCATACCCCCTCTCAAGGGGTTCGGCTATCAGCCTCCCGTATGTCTCACTGAGGGTATCCTCGTCAAAGGCTATCGTCTGCGGAAACTGAAAGCCCTTTGCTATCAAATTCATAGATCCTCCCGGTTTTAAAGCATTTATAAATGACAATACCCGAAACTGTCCGAACAAGCGGAACTACTTGGAATACAGCTCGACTATCAGGTTTTCCTTTACAGTCAGCGGGATCTGCTCCCTCGAAGGCATACTCACAACCTTCCCTCTGAAATTATCAGGATCAAGTTCGAGCCACTCTGCGAGCCCCCTGTTTTCTATCTTTGCTATACTTTCCTGTACAAATGGGATGGATCTACTTGCTTCTCTCACCTCTATCTGCTCGCCGACCCTGACCCTGTAGGAAGGTATGTTCACCTTTCTCCCGTTCACAAGAATATGTCCATGATTAACCAGCTGTCTCGCCTGCCTCCTGTTTGAGGCAAAGCCAAGCCTGTAAACAATATTGTCCAGCCTCATCTCGAGAAACTGGAGCAGGAGCTCGCCGGTCACGCCCTTCCGCTTCTGGGCCTCGGCAAAGTACTTCCTGAACTGTCGCTCCAGCACACCGTAAATCCTCTTCACCTTCTGCTTCTCCCTCAGCTGGAGCCCGTAGTCACTGATCTTTGACCGCCCGCTCCCATGCTGACCCGGGGCATACTTCCGTCTCTCAAAGGCACACTTGTCAGTAAAGCATCTGTCACCCTTAAGAAAGAGCTTCTCGCCCTCTCTCCTGCACAGCCTGCATAGTGAATCCCGGTATCTTGCCATAACTTACACCCTCCTCCTTTTTGGAGGTCTGCACCCGTTATGGGGCACAGGAGTCACGTCCTTTATGATATTCACATCCAGTCCGGCTGCCTGGATCGCCCTTATGGCCGACTCCCTGCCTGCACCGGGACCTTTTATATACACATCTATCTGTCTCATTCCCATATCCATCGCCTTCTTTGCAGCATTCTCGGCAGCGACCTGGGCTGCATAGGGAGTCCCCTTTCTGGAGCCCTTGAATCCAAGGCTTCCGGCACTCACCCAGGCTATAACATTCCCGACCTTGTCCGTTATGGTAACTATGGTATTGTTAAAGGTGGTCTGGACATGGGCTACACCGTAAGGTATGTTTTTCTTTTCCTTTCTTGGACCGCGTCTTCTCCGCTTGGCCATTATTTGCCTCCCTTCTTCTTGCCGCCTACCGTCTTCTTGGGTCCCTTTCTCGTCCTTGCATTTGTCCTTGTCCGCTGCCCCCGCACAGGCAGACCCATCCTGTGCCTGAGGCCTCTATAACAGCCAATATCCTTCAACCTCTTTATATGAAGGGAGATCTCCTTCCTGAGTTCTCCCTCTACCGTGTACTTGGTCTCTATTTCACCCCTGATCTTGACGATCTCGTCATCACGGAGGTCCTTCACTCTCGTATCGGGATTAATACCGGTCTCCTCAAGGATCTTCCTCGAGGTGGTTCTCCCTATCCCGAAGATCCTCGTCAGTCCTATCTCAACCCGCTCATTCTTGGGTAAATCAACCCCTGCGATTCTTGCCATTTTGCCTCCTTAACCCTGACGCTGCTTGTGCTTCGGGTTTTCGCAGATGACCCTGACGATGCCCTTCCGCTTGATTATCTTGCATTTGGCACATATCGGTTTTACCGATGCCCTAACCTTCATAAAACCTCCCTTTCAGAATCACAAATCTCAAATCTGAAATCATAAATCAGATTACTTGTACCTGTAAGTTATTCTGCCCTTGGTCAGGTCATAAGGTGACATCTCGATGAGCACCCTGTCACCAGGGAGGATCTTTATGAAATGCATCCTCATCTTCCCGGAGACATACGCGGTGATCTCCTGGCCGCTCTCAAGCTTCACCTTGAACATCGCGTTGGGAAGGGCCTCAAGAATCGTCCCTTCGACTTCTATGTTATCCTCTTTGGGCATAGAGCTAAAAATTATACTACAGCTACGACCATTTAGTCAATATCTCCGGCCCATTATCTGTTATATGGACCGTATGCTCGAAATGTGCTGATAGCCGGCCGTCCCTGGTCCTTGCCGTCCATCCGTCATCAAGTATGACAACATGGTAGCTTCCCTCATTCACCATCGGCTCTATTGCCAGGGTCATCCCCGCCTTCAGTCTGGGGCCTTTGCCAGGGGGGCCGAAATTCGGGACCTGTGGCTCTTCATGAAGGGTCTTCCCGACGCCATGTCCCACAAAGGCCCGGACTACACTGTAACCAGCCGCTTCGGCATGGGCCTGTATCGCATGGGATATATCGGACAGCCTGTTTCCCGGGCGGGCCATCTCAATTCCCGCGTACAGGGCCTCCTCGGTCACTCTCATGAGCCGGCTTGCCTCTTCAGAAACCTTCCCCACAGGAAGCGTTACTGCAGCATCGCCGATGTATCCCTGACAGGTAACACCTATATCGATACTGACTATATCCCCCTGGTTCAGCCTTCTCTCCAGGCTCGGAATACCGTGAACCACCTCTTCGTTTACCGAGACACAGAGACTGGCTGGATATCCCCTGTATCCCTTGAAGGTCGGGGTCCCGCCTTCGGAGTATATGATCTCCTCGGCTATCTTTTCGATCTCACCCGTAGTGATACCGGGAGACAGAATCCCCCTTATGGCTTGAAGGGCCTTCACAACAATCCGTGATGCCCTGGCCATCTTCTGGATCTCATCCCTGGACTTTATGATAATCACGGGTTAATCTTTCAGGTGAGGTCCTCACTTTAATGATTCCCGCCACTCTGTAGCACCCTCCGGCAATGAATATATGTCCGGAGTCAGTCTTGAGTGAAGACCCGTATCACCCTCTCCGCCCCCTGACACGTCCCTTGCTCAGGAAGCCGTCATACGACCGGGTGAGCAGATGTGACTCTATCTGGGAAACCGTATCAAGGGCAACCCCCACCACAATCAGCAGTGAAGTCCCTCCGAAATAGAAGGGAACGTTGAACTCCTTTATCAGGAATGTAGGAAGCACACAGACAATAGAAAGGTAAATCGCTCCGATGAACGTAAGCCTCGAAAGCACCCTGTAGAGGTAATCTGCGGTCTTCTGCCCCGGCCTTATGCCAGGGATGTAGCCTCCGTACTTCTTCAGGTTGTCAGCCACATCCACGGGGTTGAATATGATAGCCGTATAGAAATAACTGAAGAATATTATCATCGTTACATAGAGGGTGGTGTATAGGGCCGTACCGGGCGTGAGTTGCCTGGCTATCCCCTGGACCCACGGGATGGAAATAAACCCGGCTATCGTGGCAGGAAACATGATAATGGAGGACGCAAAGATCGGAGGAATCACGCCGGAGGTATTCACCTTCAGGGGGAGGTGCGTTGACTGCCCGCCGTAGACTTTCCTTCCCACCACGCGCTTGGCATACTGAACAGGGATCTTCCTCTGCCCCTTCTCGATATAGATAATGGCTCCAATCACAAGGACCATCATCGCAATAAGAAACAGCAGGAATATCAGTGAGAGTTCCCCTGCCTTTATCAGCCTTACCGTACTTATCACTGCATTCGGGAACCTCGCCACGATCCCGGCAAAGATGATCAGCGAGATCCCGTTCCCGATACCTCGCTCGGTTATCTGTTCACCGAGCCACATTATGAATGCAGTCCCGGAAGTGAGGGTTATCATCGTGAGAAGCCTGAACCCCCATCCGGGGTTCTGGATAAAGGCCCCGCCACTCATGCTCTCAAGCCCCACGGCGATACCGAAGGACTGGATGGCACTGATGAGCACCGTCCCGTAACGGGTATATTTTATTATCTTCTTCCGACCCTCCTCTCCCTCCTTTGCCAGCTTTCCTATGGCCGGCACCACCACCGTGAGGAGCTGGAGGATGATGGAAGCACTGATATACGGCATGATACCAAGGGCGAAGATGGTCATCCTTGAAAGGGCACCACCGGAGAAGATGTCAAAAAAGCCCATCAGGGCACCGCCCTTGGCGGTAAGGAACTTGCTGAGTTCCTCTCCGTTGATGCCGGGGGTGGGGATGTGACTGCCGATCCGGTAAACGGCAAGCAGCGAGAGGGTGAAGAAGATTCTCCTCTTCAGCTCCTCAATCTTGAAGATATTCTGAAAGGAAGAAAAAACCCCCAACTATATCACCTCGGCCTTTCCGCCTGCCGCCTCGATCTTCTTTATCGCCGAGGCACTGAAGGCATGGGCCCTCACAGTAACCGGCCTCTTCAACTCGCCCTGACCAAGGACCTTCAGCCCGTCCCTGAGCCTGGATATTACACGCCTCTCAAGGAGCACCTCAGGGGTTATGCTCTCAAGGTCTTCTATCTCATTGAGCTTGTCAAGATTAACAATTGCAAACTCCTTCCTGAAGGGATAGTTGCTGAAGCCCCTTTTGGGGAGTCTCCTGTGAAGGGGCATCTGACCGCCTTCAAAGCCTGGAGCCTTTGTCCCGCCGGAACGGCACTTCTGTCCCTTGTGTCCCTTGCAGGAGGTCTTGCCATGGCCGGAACCAGGCCCCCTGCCGACCCTTTTCGGCTTCTTCCTGCTCCCGGGTGCTCTCAGTTCATTTATCTTCATCTATTACCTCCGGATTTATGAATAAGATCATTCGATTCAGGGGACTGGGCCTACCCTTCAACCTCTTCAGTCTCTACAAGGTGGGCAACCTTCCTGATCATTCCTCTGAAGACAGGATCATCAGGCTTGACAACACTCTGGTTCACCCTTCTGAGTCCGAGGCTGTCAAGAACCCTCAACTGGTCCTTCCTCTTTCCGGCACGCCCCCTTTTCAGAGTAATCTTAAGCATTCCTTGCCGCCTCCTTCGGAGCCTCTTCCTGAGCCTTACCCCTTATCTGCATTATCCGGGCCGGGTCCTTCAGGCTCTGAAGACCCATTATCGTGGCCTTGGCTTCATTGAAGGGGTTATGGCTCCTGATGGACTTAGCCACTATATTCTCAAGCCCTGCCACTTCAAGGACAGCCCTCACGGCGCCGCCTGCAATCACTCCGGTCCCCTTAGGGGCTGGTTTGAGTAAAACCTCGCCGGCGCCATGTTTTCCTATTATCTCATGAGGTATGGTACCGTCACGAAGGGGAAACTGGATAAGGGCCTTCCTCCCCTTCTCCACTGCCTTCCTTATTGCATCGGCCACTTCCGAGGCCTTGCCCTTACCGATGCCGACAATACCGTTTCCATCTCCGACGGCCACAAGTGCTGTAAAGGAGAACCTCCGGCCGCCCTTCACCACTTTGGAGACCCTGTTAATGAAGATCACCTTCTCCTGAAGTTCAAGTTCTGATGGATCTATCCTTTGCACCATACCTCCTTAATTTATAGTTTTCAGTTATGAGTGATGAGTGATGAGTTTCAAAAAAAACATCTAAACTCTGATTACATAACTCAACACCAAACACTCAAAACTCAACACTCCCTTTAAAACTCCAATCCGCCTTCACGGGCAGCATCGGCCAGGGCCTTGATCCGGCCGTGGTAACGGAAACCGCCCCGGTCAAAGACCACCTTCTTGACACCCTTTTCAAGGGCCCTCTTTGCAATCAACTGCCCTATCTCTTTGGCTGCCTCTATATTGCCGCCATGACCCGTCTTGCCTCTTATATCCTTCTCAATCGTGGAGGCTGCAGCAATAGTCCGGCCTTCCATATCGTTTATCACCTGTGCATATATATGGTTGAGAGAGCCGAAAACCGCCAGACGAGGTCTTTCAGGTGTTCCGAAGACCTTCTTTCTGACCCTCATCTTTCTCCGTTTTCTTGCCTCTTCCTTGGTCCTTTTCAATTTATTCCTCCAGATCGCTTATCTATCGCATTTGATCTACTTGGCGGTCTTGCCTGGCTTTAGCTTGAGTCTCTCGCCAGCATACCTGATCCCTTTGCCCTTGTATGAATCAGGAGGCCTGAGCGCCCTGATATTAGCCGCCACCTGTCCGATCAACTGTTTGTCAATCCCGGTCAGGGTCAATTTCATGGGCCTGGCCTTTGCATCTACCTGGGCGGATATCCCCTTAGGAAGCTGGAACTCCACAGGATGGGAGTAGCCCAGTGACAAGACAATGCTCTCACCCTTCTGTTCAGCCCTGTAACCAATACCCACTATTTCCATCTCAATAGTATAACCCTCACTCACGCCCTTAACCATATTGGCTATCAGGCTTCTGGTAAGCCCATGGAGAGCCTTTTTCTGTTTTGTATCGTCAGGTCTCTTCACAACGACCGTCCGGTCCTCCTGTGTTACCTCCATGGAAGGCGGAAAGTTCCAGGCCAGTTCGCCCTTGGGCCCCTTGACCTTGATGGTGGTCCCGGAGATGTTGACTTCCACCCCTTCCGGTAACTGAACAGGTTTATTCCCTATCCTTGACATTAAACTCTCTCCTTGTCAGCCTTGTATTTCAATGTTTCCGTTACCATATATAACAGATGACCTCGCCGCCCGTCTTCTCATGCCGGCAGACCCTGTCACTCTTCACCCCCTTGGGGGTGGTGAGGATGGCTATACCCACGCCACCCATAACCCGGGGTATATCCCTGTATCCAACATAGACCCGCCTGCTCGGCTTGCTCACCTTCCTGAGACCTGTAATAACGTTCTTTCCGTCTACGTACTTGAGTGAGATCCTGAGTATCCCCTGTCTCCTGTCCTTGATTATCTTATAGTCCCTTATGAAGCCCTCTTCCTTCAGTATCTTGGCTATATCCAGCTTCATCCTCGAAGCCGGGATATCCACCTTCTCCGCCTTCACAAGGATCGCGTTCCTTATCCTTGTCAGCATATCAGCAATTGGGTCGGTCACCATATTAACACTCCTACCAGCTTGATTTTGTTACCCCGGGGATAAGACCCTGATGGGCAAGCCTTCTGAAGCAGACCCTGCAGATACCGAACTTTCTGAGGTAACCACGGGGCCGGCCGCATACGGCGCACCTGTTATAGGCCCTTACCCTGAACTTTGGGGGTCTCTGGTGTTTCTCGATAAGACACTTCTTGGCCATCCTGTCTCCCTTTCTTCTACTATTGCCTGAAGGGCATCCCGAGCGCCCTCAGGAGCGCCTTCCCTTCCTCGTCAGTCTTCGCAGTGGTGCAGATGACCACATCAAGACCGTGAACCATCTCAACCTTGTCGTATTCTATCTCTGGAAAGATGTACTGTTCCTTAAGACCCATTGCATAATTGCCCCTGCCGTCAAAGCTCTTCGAGGGCAGCCCTCTGAAATCCCTTATCCTGGGGATGGCTACGCTTATCAGCCTGTCAAGGAACTCATACATCCTGTCACCCCTCAGGGTCACCCTGCAGCCTATGGGCATCCCCTTGCGGAGCTTGAACCCGGCTATGGACTTTTTGGCCTTTGTTATGACCGCCTTCTGTCCTGCTATCCTGGTCAGTTCCTCCTGGGCGGACTCAAGAAGCTTTATATTGGTTATGGCCTCTCCCAGCCCCACATTAAGGACAATCTTTTCCAGACGGGGGACCTGCATCACATTCCGGTAGGAGAGCTCCTTCATGAGCTCGGGAACTACCTCCTTGAAATATCTCTCTTTCAGCCGTGGTATGTATTTTTTTCCTTCAGCCATTAGCGGTCTATAACCTCCTTACACTTCTTGCACACCCTCATCTTTCTCCCGTCCTCAAGTATCCGGTTACCGATCCGGGTCGGTTTCTGACAGCGGGGACAGATGAGCATAACGTTGGATATATGGAGGGGGCCTTCCTTCTCTATTATCCCGCCCTGCGAGTATTTTCTTGAGGGCTTCATATGCCTCTTTATTATATTGACCTGCTCGATGATCAGCCTCTGCTTCCTGGGCAGTACGGAAAGCACCCTCCCCTGCTTGCCCTTCTCCTTGCCGGAGATTACCACAACCTGATCATCCTTTTTTATTCCCAATCCCATCATATCCTCCTATAAGACCTCAGGTGCAAGAGAGATGATCTTTGTAAACTCCTTCCACCGCAACTCCCGGGCCACAGGACCGAAGACACGGGTCCCCACCGGCTCCCCCTGTGCATTTATGAGCACACAGGCATTCTGATCGAACCTGATATAGGTACCGTCGGGCCTCCGGGTCTCCTTCTTCGTTCTTACCACAACGGCCTTGGCCTTTGAGCCCTTCTTCACCGTACCGTCAGGGAGAGCCTCCTTAACACTCACGACTATTATATCTCCAACACGGGCATACCTCCTCCGCGATCCGCCAAGGACGCGGATACAGAGGACCTTTTTAGCCCCTGAATTGTCTGCCACATCAAGAATACTCTCTGCCTGTATCATCGCAGTCTTCTCCCTCTTGTTCCTGATCCTTTACTTTTATTCGTCTCCGACCCGGGCCTCCCGGCTCAGTATCTCAAGAACGGTCCACCTCTTGGTCTTGCTGAGCGGCCTGGATTCTATTATCTTTACCATGTCACCCGTCCTGCACCGGTTCTCCTCATCGTGGGCCTTGAACCTGGCAACCCTCTTTATATGCTTCTTGTAGAGGGGATGCTTGTAAAGCCTCGTGACGGCAACGGTCACCGTCTTGTCCATCCTGTCGCTTACTACCTTTCCTGTAAAGACCTTTTTCGGCATATCTACCTCTCTTTATAGGCCAGAGCCCAACCCTTCACTATGTAGAGGCCTGGTCGCCTGACCTCTCTTTCTCGGTAATTATCGTAAGCACCCTTGCTATATCCTTCCTGACGGCCGTGAGCCTCTTGGGGTTCTGGATATCGCCGGTAGCATGCTGGAACCTGAGATTGAAGAGTTCCTTCCTGAGTTCAGCCTCTTTCTGGCGGAGTTCCTCGACCGTCATGTCTCTGAGTTCAGATGGTCTCAAATCACCGCCTCCTTTCTCTTGACGAACTTTGTGGCTATGGGGAGCTTCCTTGAGGCAAGCCTCAGTGCCTCCCTCGCCACATCCTCAGGCACACCGGACATCTCGTACAGGACACGCCCGGGCTTTACAACCGCCACCCAGTACTCGGGATTTCCCTTGCCCTTCCCCATCCTGGTCTCTGCAGGCTTCTTGGTGATCGGTTTGTCAGGGAAAATCCTGATCCAGAGCTTGCTGCCTCTCTTGACATGCCTCGTGATGGCAACACGGGCAGCCTCTATCTGTCGGGAAGTTATCCAGCCGGGCTCAAGGGCCTTCAGACCGTACTTGCCGAAGGAGACTTCCGAACCGCGGTATGCCTTGCCCTTCATCCGGCCCTTCTGGGTCTTCCTGAATTTAACCTTTTTCGGCATCAACATGACTCAGCACTCCTTTCTATTCTTTCCCGGCCGAGAGCACGTCGCCCTTGTAGATCCAGACCTTCACACCTATCACACCATAGGTGGTCCTGGCCTCTGCGAAACCGTAATCTATATCAGCCCTGAATGTATGGAGAGGAACACGCCCCTCCCTGTACCATTCCCTTCTCGCGATCTCTGCCCCGGCAAGGCGGCCCGATGACTGAACCCTTATCCCCTGGGCCCCGAACCTCATAGCCGATGCCACGGCCTTCTTCATCGCCCGCCTGTAGGCAACACGCTTTTCAAGCTGCATGCAGATGTTCTCGGCAACCAGCTGGGCGTCCAGCTCAGGCTTTCTCACCTCTTTTATGTCAATCGTGATCTGCTTTCCTACCATCGCCTCGAGATCCTTCTTGAGCCGTTCAACCTCGGCACCCTTCTTCCCGATAATGATCCCGGGCCTTGCCGTGTGAATGATCAGCCTGATCTTCTGGCCTTCCTTCTCTCCGACACGTTCTATCTCGATCTTTGAGACACCGGCGTGGTAGAGCCTGCCCTTTATGTAATTCCTTATCGAGAGGTCCTCGTGGAGCTGTTCTGCATAGCCCTTCTCCTGATACCACCTCGAATCCCAGGTTCTGATTATGCCTATCCTGTTTCCAATTGGATGCGTCTTATGTCCCAAGGTACACCCCCGATTTCAGTTTTGAGTGTTTAGTTTTAAGTGTTAGATATTCTTCCACTAAACACCCGGCACTCAACACTAAGCACTCAACACTAATCATTACTTTCTTCTTCCTCTTCTGCAAGCACTATGGTAATATGGCTTGTCTTTTTCTTGATCACATTGGCCCGCCCCATCGCCCTGGGTCTGAGCCTCTTCATTACAGGACCTTCATCCACATAGGCCCTTACTATCCTCATCTCCTCCGGCACAGCAACCTCCTTCTGTTCCGCATTGGCCATGGCCGAACGGAGGAGTTTCTCCACGAACTTTGCACCCCGGTAGGGCATGAACCTGAGTTCCGTCATCGCCTCACCGGCCTTTTTCCCCCTTATGAGGTTGACCACTCTCCGGGCCTTCATCGGGGTAATCCTTGCATGTCTCAAAATCGCCCTTGCTTCCATTTTATTTACCCTTCACCCTGGTTTTTTTCTCACTCCCTGCATGTCCCCGGTAGGTCCTGGTCGGTGAGAACTCACCCAGCTTGTGTCCCACCATATTCTCGGAGACATACACGGGTATGAACTTGTTACCGTTATGGACAGCAAAGGTGAACCCCACAAACTCCGGTATTATCGTGGAACGTCTGGACCATGTCTTGATGATCTTCTTCTCACCGCTGTCCAGCATCGCCTGGACCTTCTTCATCAGTTTGGGATCAACGTATGGACCTTTCTTTAAAGACCTTGGCACCTTTGCCTCCTCACTTCCTTCTCTTGATTATATACTTGTCCGTTCTCGGGTTTTTCCTCGTCTTGACACCCTCTGGCTTACCCCAGGGCGTACAGGCCGGCCTTCCACCGGAACTCCGTCCCTCTCCACCACCGAGGGGATGATCTATCGGGTTCATGGCAACACCACGGACACTGGGCCGCCTTCCGAGCCAGCGCCTTCTTCCGGCCTTGCCATAATTGATATTCTCGTGTTCCACATTGCTCACCTGACCGAGAGTGGCCATGCAGCCTATGGGGATAAGCCTCACCTCTCCGGAGGCGAGCCTTACCTGGCCGAACTTCTCGTCCTTGGCGACCAGTTGGGCCTGGGTACCGGCACTCCTGACAAGCTTTGCGCCCTGTCCCGGCCTCAGTTCTATGTTATGGATGAAGCTTCCAAGGGGTATGTTTCTGAGGGGAAGGGCATTGCCGACCTTGATCTCAGCGTCAGGACCGGATACAAGCTCATCGCCGACGGCTATCCCGTTCGGGGCTATGATGTAACGTCTCTCCCCATCGGCATAACGGAGCAGGGCGATCCTTGCAGTCCTGTTGGGGTCATACTCTATCGTCTCCACAACAGCCGGTATCCCTGTCTTGTCCCTCTTGAAGTCTATTATCCTGTAAAGCCTCTTGTTCCCTCCGCCACGGCACCAGGCAGTAACCCTTCCGGTGTTGTTCCGTCCACCTGTCTTCTTTATTGAGACACAGAGCGGACGATAGGGCTTCCTGGTAGTCACATCAGCATAGTCATCCACAGACATGAACCGTCTGCCTGGCGAAGTGGGCTTATATACTCTGATCCCCATTTATCCTTACGCTCCTTCTATGAAATCTAACTTCTCGCCCTTGCCGAGGGTGATTATCGCCTTCTTCATCCCCGACGTCCGGCCTTCCGTTCTTCCCCAGCGCTTCTTCTTGCCTCTGACATTTATGGTGGCAACCTTCTCCACCTTCACATTGAAGAGTTCCTCAAAGGCCCTCTTGATCTCTATCTTGTTTGCATTCCTGTCCACCTCTACAACGAGCTTGTTTTCAGACTCCTTCAGATAGGTAGCCTTTTCCGTAAAGATGGGTCTCCTGATCACTTCATGGGGGTTTTTCATCCCCACACCTCCTGTATCTTCTCCAGGGCCGCCCTGGTCATGAGTATGTGCTCATGGAGGAGGACCTCATAGGTATTCAGGTCCTGCGCCCTGGTAACGTCAACTCCCGGGATGTTCCTTGCAGAGAGATAGACATTCTCGTTTCTCTCTTCTGTGACAATTAGCACCTTCTTCTCTCCGAGTCCAAGGCCGTCAAGAAAGGCGATCATCTCTTTTGTCCTGGGTTTTTCAAAGTCCAGAGTGTCAACAACGGTTATATTCCCCTCAGAAAGCCTGACGCTGAGGGCGGTCTTAAGGGCCTTTCTCTTCTGCTTTTTCGGCATCCTGTAGGAATAGTCCCTCGGCTGGGGTCCGAATACGGTCCCGCCACCCTTCCAGAGAGGTGACCTGATACTGCCGTGCCTCGCCCTTCCCGTATGCTTCTGCCTGTAAGGCTTCTTCCCGCCGCCCCTTACCAGGCCGCGGGTCTTTGTGGCATGGGTCCCCTGCCTCTGGTTGGCAAGGTAGTTTACTACCGCTGAGTGAAGCAGTGCACTGTTAAGCTCCAGCCCGAATATGCTCTCAGGCATGGTCAACTTCTCAACCACCTTGTTATTCCTGTCCTTTACTTCTACCTCAGGCATCCTCAGTCATCCTTCCTAAGTTCTATATAGGCTCCATCATGCCCTGGCACGGCACCTCTGAGGAGGATCAGGTTCTGCTCGGGCCTGACATCCACAACCATCAGGTTTTTCACCGTCACGCGTCTTCCGCCGGTCCTGCCGGGCATACCCTTGTTCTTCCAGACCCTTGAAGGGAATGCACTCGCCCCTATTGACCCGGGGGCACGGTTGAACATTGATCCATGGGAACCGGGGCCGCCACCATAACCATGCCTCTTCATGACCCCCTGAAATCCCTTGCCCTTCGAGATACCACTCACGGTGATCCTGTCACCCTTCTTGAAGCTTTCCACAGTAACCTCGTCACCGGGGTTCAGGCCGCTCATCCTGAACTCCCTCAGAAACCTGAACGGTGAGGTCCCTGCCTTCTTGAAGTGGCCTGCCATGGGTTTGTTAACCTTCTTCTGCTTTCTTACCTCATCGAATCCCAGCTGGACGGCCTCGTACCCGTCGGTCTCGTTAGTCTTCACCTGGACAACCTTGCACGGGCCGGCCTCCACCACTGTGACAGGTATGGCCCGCCCATCCTCATCGAATATCTGGGTCATGCCTATCTTCCTGCCCAAAATCCCTGTCATAGCTTGATCTCCACATCCACACCGGCAGCAAGTTCCAGCTTCATCAGTTCATCAACGGTCTGCGGTGTGGGTTCATATATGTCTATGAGCCTCTTATGTGTCCTGATCTCGAACTGCTCCCTCGACTTCTTGTCAACGTGAGGGGACCTCAGAACGGTGATCTTGTTTATACGGGTCGGCAGCGGAACGGGCCCTGCAATCCTTGCCCCGGTCCGCTCGGCAGTCTCGACTATCTCCTTCACAGACTGGTCAAGCACCCTGTGGTCGTAAGCCTTCAGCTTTATCCTGATCTTTTCGTTCATATCCCCTACTCTATGATCTTGGTGACCACACCGGCTCCCACCGTCCGGCCACCTTCCCTGATTGCAAACCTCAGCCCCTCTTCCATCGCCACCACTGTTATCAGCTCTACCTCCATGTTTACATTGTCTCCAGGCATCACCATCTCCACTCCCTCAGGCAGCGTCACCACTCCCGTCACATCCGTCGTCCTGAAGTAAAACTGCGGCCTGTATCCATTGAAAAACGGCGTATGCCTCCCCCCTTCCTCCTTCGTCAGTACATACACCTCTGCGTTGAACTTCTTGTGCGGCGTGATGCTCCCGGGCTTCGCCAGCACCTGGCCCCTTTCCACTTCATCCTTCCCTATACCCCTCAGCAGCACTCCTACATTGTCCCCGGCTCTACCCTCATCAAGGATCTTCCGGAACATCTCCACTCCCGTCGCCACCGTCTTCCGCGTCTCCCCAAATCCTACTATCTCTACCTCTTCCCCTACCTTGATGATACCCCTCTCTACCCTGCCCGTTACCACCGTACCACGTCCGCTTATCGAAAATACATCCTCTATCGGCATCAGAAACGGCTTGTCTATCGGCCGCTCAGGCTCCGGTATGTACGCATCCACCGCCTCCATCAACTCATGGATGCTCTTGTACTCCTCTGCTCCAGGATCATTACTCGAACTCTCCAGCGCCTTCAACGCACTACCACGGATTATCGGTATCTCATCACCAGGAAAATCATACTTGCTCAACAGTTCCCTTATCTCCAGCTCTACCAGATCCAGTAGCTCAGGATCATCCACCTGGTCCACCTTGTTCATGTATACCACTATGTACGGCACTCCTACCTGCCTCGCCAGCAAAATGTGCTCCCGCGTCTGCGGCATCGGCCCGTCCGCCGCGCTTACCACCAGTATCGCCCCGTCCATCTGCGCAGCCCCCGTGATCATGTTCTTCACATAGTCTGCATGTCCAGGACAGTCCACATGCGCATAGTGCCGCTTCTCTGTCTCATACTCTACATGC
The DNA here is from genome assembly GCA_015485235.1 of Nitrospirota bacterium. Lineage (GTDB taxonomy): Bacteria > Nitrospirota > Thermodesulfovibrionia > Thermodesulfovibrionales > JdFR-85 > WFTX01. The sequence continues at coordinate 16,392 of WFTX01000176.1, forward strand.
GCCGTCTGGATCGTTATACCCCTCGCCTTCTCCTCCGGCGCCTTGTCTATCTCATCATAACTCGTGTACTGGGCCATAGCCTTCATCCCCAGCACCTTCGTGATCGCTGCCGTCAATGTCGTCTTACCATGATCCACATGCCCGATCGTCCCTACATTGATGTGCGGTTTCGTCCTCTCAAATTTCTCCTTTGCCATAAAACTCCTCCTTCAAAAAATAGCCTCTCCAGACCGTTAATTCCTGATTTTCCGCATCTTTCAGCAATCTCCCACAATGAGGAGACTAAAAATATAACATAAAGGCACCAAAAAAGTCACAACTTTTTTACTGCCCCTTGACTTTCGCCACAATCCCTTCGGCAATATTCTTCGGCACCTCTTCGTAGTGGGAAAACTGCATGGTATAGGTCGCCCTGCCCTGGGTCTTGCTCCTGAGGTCAGTGGCGTATCCGAACATCTCGGAAAGCGGTACAAGGGCACGCACCACCTGGGTATTGCCCCTCTTTTCCATGCTCTGGACCTTTCCCCTTCTTGCATTGAGGTCTCCTATCACCTCGCCCATATAATCCTCCGGCGTTACAACCTCAACCTGCATTATCGGCTCAAGAAGTACGGGCTTCGCCTTCTTTGAAGCCTCCTTGAAGCCCATGGAGCCTGCGATCTTGAAAGCCATCTCCGAAGAGTCCACCTCGTGATAGGAACCATCATAGAGGGTGACCTTGACATCAACAACGGGATAGCCCGACACGATCCCTGACTCCATCGCCTCCTTCACACCCTTTTCAACAGCAGGGATGTACTCCCTGGGGATCGCACCACCGACTATCTTGTTCACAAACTCAAAGCCACTCCCCTTCTCAAGGGGCTCTATCTCAAGATAGACATGTCCGTACTGGCCACGCCCGCCGGACTGTCTCACGAACTTTCCTTCCGCCTTTGAAGGCACGGTTATCGTCTCTCTGTAGGCGACCTGGGGTTTGCCTACGTTGGCCCCCACCTTGAACTCCCTGAGAAGACGGTCAACGATTATATCAAGATGGAGCTCGCCCATCCCTGATATAAGTGTCTGGCCAGTCTCCTCATCATGGGAGACCCGGAAGGACGGGTCCTCCTGGGAGAGTTTCATCAGGGCCTGGGATAGTTTCTCCTGGTCCGCCTTTGTCTTGGGTTCAATGGCAATCGAGATTACCGGCTCCGGAAACTCTATCGCCTCAAGCACCACCGGGCTGTTCTCGTCACAGAGGGTATCACCGGTGAGAGTATACTTGAGTCCCACGGCTGCCGCTATATCGCCGGCCCTTACATCCTTGATCTCCTCCCGCTTGTTGGCATGCATCTTCAGGAGCCTTCCGATCCTCTCCTTCTTTCCCTTTGTGGAGTTGAAGGCATAGGAACCGGAACTCAGGACCCCTGAATAGACCCTCAGATAGGTGAGCTGTCCCACATAGGGATCGGTCATCACCTTGAAGGCAAGTGCTGCAAAGGGCTCGTCATCGGATGCCTTCCTCTGAACCTTCTCACCGTCAGGGGTAATTCCCTCCACCGGCGGGATATCCAGAGGCGACGGCAGGTAGTCGACAATCGCATCCAGAAGGAGCTGCACCCCCTTGTTCTTGAAGCTTGAGCCGCATATTACCGGGGTTATCTTCATCTGGATAGTCCCGAGCCTGATGGCCTTCTTTATCTCCTCTTCAGAGATTTCCTCCCCGCCGAGGTATTTATCCATTATGGTTTCATCCACATCTGCAAGGGCCTCGATCATCTTCTCCCTGTACTCTTCGGCCTGGGCCCTGTAGTCCTCGGGGATCTCATCTTCCACAAACTTGGCACCGAGGGTCTCATCATCAAAGTAGAAGGCCCTCATCTTTACGATATCGAT